>JANPKV010000001.1:0-6488 GCA_031426185.1 Rhodobacterales bacterium
GTCCGCCCGCCGCCGGTGATGGTCGAGCAGTCGATGGCCGCAGCGATGACGGTGCGACGATCCAGATCCGGGCTTGCGCCTGCGGTGCTGCATGAGGGCGCGCCACTTTCGTTGCGACCGGGCAGCGGCACATTGTTCGGCGCTGTCCGGTTGCGGGCGGCGGCGATTTCGGCCAGATACATTTGGTAGCGGGTGCTCGTCGCACTGGTCCCAGCCGGAAAGCTCCCGTTGTGGTTGGTGTTGATGTAGGTCGTCCAGCTCCAGGTGCGATTGCCGAAAGGGACCGAGCCGCCTCGGGTGATGTTGCTATCCAGCGGCAAGCGCTCCGCGTTCGACGCAGGCGGATTGTTTGACCGGCAGCCGTTTCCGCCGACGCGCGTGCCTTGCACCGTGTTCGGAGCGGGACGGTAGTTCGCGTTGCCACTTAGCCGGTTCGAATTGCCCTGGTAGTTATCGAACCGCATGTTGAACGCTTGGGCCAGGCCATTCCGTTGGCCGGGTTGAGTTTCCAGCGTGAAGAGATCGGTTCGGATACACTGCGTAATCCCGCGCTCGGCACCCACCAGGCACTCATAGAGGTTGGCACCGTTCGCGTTAGCACAAGGGCCTGATGGATCAATCGGAACAGCTGTCACATCCATGAAACCGAAGTTGCCCGGAAACCAGCTGTTCCCTCCACCCGAGCGCAGGAGCAATTGCTGGCCAACGTTCGCGCTGGCCCGCCAGTTCGCATCCGGCACGCAGAACATCAGGGGGGTGATATCACACGCCCATGAGGTCATGCCGGCGGTCGCGGTTGCGGCGACAGTGACTTGCGCATTCGTTCCGGCGTTCCCGGTCAGGGCAGCGTTGGCCCGCGCAAAACCCGTCAGCACGTTGCGATCCGCAACCTGAACGCGCACGTAACGGGCAAGGCGGGGAACCGCCGTGACAGCCGTCGCCGCGGCGCGGTCATCGACAGGCAAGGTGCTGAGAAACGTCAGGGTATAGTCGCCTGCCCCGGCGAGCAGGTTGACACCCTGCGCATAGGTCTGGCTGTCGCGGATCAGGCCCGCCGCGGCGGCTGTGGCGCGCGTGATGGCGTCGGGGCGGCCGTCAAGCTCGCCCGCTGCGGCAAGCGCCACCTGATCGGCGAAGGACTGCAATTCGCTTTGCGTAGCCGCCACCCGGCCCAGATCAAACGACAGCGCCAGAAAGCCCAGCGCAACCGCAAGAAACATCGCCCAAAGGACCAGTACCGTACCGTCCTCGGATCTGGCAAAGCTGCCTATCTGCGACAAGGCTTTGGTGATGATGGGGGTTGCGCGGGACACGGGGACACTCTCTGGGTCTGGGTTCGCGTTCGGATGGACGGGCTGTGGCCGCACAAGGCGGCGCATCGGGATCAGTTCTTCAGGGTAACTTCTTGTGTTTCGGTGCCGCGACGCACGATGACGGTGCGGCGGGGTGGGGGTTCGACCACAACAGGTGCGGGTGCCGCGACCTCGGTCACTTCCGCCACGGGTTCTTCCGGGACCAGGTCGCTGATACGCAACCGCTCCACCGGCATCTCGTCCTTGCTGTCGGGTGTGCGCAGCGCAAGGCTCAGGGTGCCTGCCCGCTGTGCCAAAGCGATGACCTGACCCTGTTCGGCGGTCACCTCGACCGTGACAGTGGCCGCGACACCCGGTTTTTCGCTGAGTTCATCATCGGACTGGTCCACGGCCACGACGCGCATGTTGCGCAAGATCGTGTCGGTCATCAGGTTTTCCGCGTCGCCCCGCGTCAAAAGAACGTCGACGTAATCTCCGGGGGTGACAAAGCCGCCAACGGCGGAAACCGCATCGACCTTGATCGCCATGGCGCGCGCATTCGGTGACAACGACTGGGCAATGGTGACCTTTTCGCCAAAGCCCGAGATCTTGCTTTCCAGGATCAGCTCACCTGCCTCCAGCGCCCGCAGCGCACGGCGGGGCTCGCCACCCTCTTCGGTCGGCAGCAGTTTGGCCATATCCGTCATCGACCCTGCCGGCACCGCATCCGCCGGCCAGGCCTGAGCTTTCAGCATATAGGGCTGGATCAGGTCGCCCCGCTTGATCGTGGTCGCGGCGGTCATCACAGTGACCATGGCTTGGCCACCCGCAGCATCAGCCTGTGGCGCGGTCATCAGTTCGCGCGCCAACTGTGCAGACCCGCCGGCGACGGCAAGGCCGAAAAGTGCCAGGACGATGGAAGATGCGCGCATGATCAGGCTCCGGTGAAATTGGAATGGCGTGCTGGGTCCGGCCGCCCGGCATTGCTGCAGGGCGGCCAAGGCATTGCAGGATCAGGGAGCGACCGCTGTCGAAGCAGCTGTCGTTGCTACCTCTGCGCGGGTAAAGAGAACAGTGGTGTCACCGGCCAGGCCAATCAAAGCAGCGGTGCCAACAAGGATGACCACCAAGAGAGCGATACCGTATTCAACAAGTGCCGCGCCGTCTTCGTCGCGAAGGAAAGTCGTGATGAGGTTTTTCATATGCAAGTTCCAACTACAGAGGTTTCGGTAACCCTCGGACAGAGGCGTCGGAGGCACCCGGGGGGATGAGCAGGACCTCCCGGATGACCTAAAGGTTACAAATTCGTTAGCGGCCCGCTATCGTCCGGACCTGCGAGGAATGCGGATCACGGGTTGCACGGGCCATGCCGCGTGCAATTCAGGATGGAAAAAATGGGGGGAATAGGCAGGCCAATGAGAGGCCGTGAGTCCACGAACGGGTGATTCGGAGCCGTCCTAGCCATATCTATCGCGAATTGTGTCGATTTTCGTTCAAAAGCACGACGAAGCTGCCCAGTTCATCTCCGATACAGCACAGAAACCGGATTTATTTGACGCAAGGCGTTGGCCACCGCCATATTCTGTTCATTGCAAGCGGTTCGGATAGGTGGCGGCGCAGAATTGCCGACATCAGGTCCATCATAAATGGTCGATGAAAATGTCCCGATTTGGTTCTGATCTATTCCCCCCCGGCTCGATGCTCGCGGCAAGCCTCAGTTTCATGACGCGCTGGGCTGAATGCCTTCACGGTAATGGCTCGCTGCGCGAAACGCTGTCTGATTTCGCAGAGCTTTCTCAGGCCGTGGTCGTGCATCTGTACCGCGTCAATGCGGCCACGGGGACACAACACACTGTTGCCACCTTCGACCGGCAGGCGCCAGAAGGTAAACGCCCCATGATCCGGGCCCATGGCACCGCTCTGGCGGGCGACACGCAAAGCCGCGCGAAGCCCGGGACGCTTTGGTCGATGCACGAGCTTGACCGAAATGTCGCTGGCAATCTGGAGCCGCGCGTCCTTGGCTGGATGGACAGCCGTGGATTTCGTGATGCGCTGATCATCCCGTTGTCCGTTGCGGGCGAAGAAACGGACGTGCTGGAACTCCATCTGACTGCGCCGCTTGACGTGCAGCGCCGCCGGGTCATCGAGACGCTCGCCGTTGCGATGGCAGAGGCCTGGGGGCGCAGGCCCAAGGGACGCATCGCACGGCTTCTGCGCGCGGCACCGGCGATTCAGGATCGCTTGGCGCCAGGCAGGGCGGTCGACGACCCGCTGTCGGAAAGCAACCCGTTCGGGCTGACCGCCGCCGAACTGCGCATCTGCGGCATGATCCGCCAGGGCGTCCCGATCGGACAGGCAAGCAAATCGCTTGGCATCGCGGATTCAACAGTCCGGACGCATCTGCGCAGCATCTTTGCCAAGGCCGGTGTTGCGGGCCAGGTGGGGCTGGTGCGGATGCTGTTGCAATCCGAGACCACGCGACCCGCGATGCGCGCCTGAACAGGCCAGGTCAGCGTGTTCGCGACCTGCCGGAGGTCCTGTGCGGCATCACCACTGCAGGGTCAGGTTTTCGACGCGCGTCCCCGCAGCAGCAGCTCGTCCGCCAACCTGCCGAGTTCGCCGATATGTGACGGGACAAACGACAGAGGCGGGCTGTTTTCGCGCAGGCAAAAGAACCCCTTGAAGCGGTGGTTGCCGCTTCTGCCGGTACTGCGAGTGCCGGTCGCCCTGACTTCGGGGGAATAGACGGCCGCTTCGAGCATCGGTAACGACGACGTCCATTCGACCAGAATATCGGGAAGGAGGTGTGCCCGCGCGCCAGGTCCTTCACGGGCCGGAAAGTGGATTGCCTCGCAGATCGGTACGCCCTCGAGCGAGGTGAACTTTGCAAAGGCCGCCGCGATGCGATCTGCCTGCGCATGGGCATCCTCGACGACGCCGGCCGCCTCACGGCCTTTGACGTTCAGGCGCCAATAGCCCGAAAGGTCGCCTTCCAGCGAAAAGGCAGGTGTCTTGGTCCAGTCCACACCGCCGCCGATTTCGCGCGCAAACACCAGATCGCGCACGACGGCAGGAACCGACGTTGCGATGGTGTGCTGTATCGCATCGGGGACCGACCGCCTGAGCAGCCGCACGAGGCCCCCCTTGTCGGCACGCGTCGCAGGGTGGCCCGTCAGTGCAATCTGCACCATCTCCCGCGACAGATGACTCTGCGACTGGTTGGGGCCCATGCCGTGAAGCGCGAACAGAACAATTTCGGACTCGGGCGCGATCTCATCTGCCAGTGCGCCGACGGCCTTGTCGATCGCCCGGTAAAATGGCGGTTTTCGCCAGAAGGGTGTCAGATCACCGATCCAGTCCGGATTGAGGGCTTCAAGCTGCATTAAAGCGGGGTTCCACTGAAGCTGGAAATACACCCCATGATCGGACGGTTTTTCGTGCGCGCGACTCGGGTGCGGTTATGACCTCGGTCAAGCGTTCTTGTGGCAGCCATCGGGTAACCGCACTCCCCAAAATCCTCTCGCACGGTCTTATCCCGACTGGTATTGGTTAGCGCCACGGATACTGTGGGCCGCTCTGGCGTTGGTATCGCGCGGGATAAGAACCTGAACCGCAACTGCCAGGTCGGCCCGCATCCATCTGCCATATGGGAGTGAGCATGCACGCGGTGTTTTTCGAGATGCGCCCCCATGCCGGCCATCTTGCCCATTACTTCGATCATGTGGCCAGGCTGAAGCCTGTGCTGGCGCGCCATGCCGGCCTTGCCTTTCTGGACCGGTATCGGTCTTTGGCGGATGACGACGTGTTGCTGTCGCATCAGCTGTGGGAAAGTGAGGCGGCCATCGCAGCCTGGCGCGCGGATGCCGAACACCGCAGGTCGCAGGCGGCGGGACGCGCGGTGCATTTTGCGAACTACCGCATCCGGGTGGGCGAACGCGTCCGACTCTGGCAGGCGAGCACCACCGAATCCACGCATTGCGCGGCATCCACGGGCGACGGGCAGCATGTGATCGCCCTTTACAGCCGGCACCCCATTGCAGTGCCCTCGTTCACCGCCTTTGAAAGCGTGAACCATTCCTCCAGGTTCATCGCCCTCGCGACGACCGAGGGGGCCCAACGCGCCGATGACGTGCTGGCACATCAGATTGGCGCAGATGGTCTTGAAGCGGCCGCAGTCTACGCAATCAAGCGCGATTACAGTCAGGTTGATCGCGCACAGGCGCCGAACAAAGACGGCCCCCGCGGCTGAGACAGCAGAACCACCGTCACACCAGCCGTGACAAGGATTGGCCGACATGGCGAATGCCAAGCTCCGGACTGGTCAGGACCGGCACGCGCAAGGACTCAGAAATGGTCGCCAAGGCACGCGCCATCGACGCCTGCGCCAGAACGACCACATCCACCTCATTGCACAGCGCAACGATATGGGCCGCGACGATGGCGTCATGTCCTGCCGTGTCACCCGCCACGAGTTTCTCGAACGCGCCGTCGGCAAGCCGGCTGGAAATCGTCGGGCTGCGGCCAAGCCGCTCCGCCGTCTGGCGGATCAGATCGGTGGTGGGGCCAAGCGTTGTCGCAAGCGTCGCCAGCACCCCGATGCGAGAGGCCCCCTGTACGGCAGCCTCAGCCATGCCTTCGTCAATGCGGAAAAGTGGCACCGGACAAGCGGACCGCGCCGCCTCCACGGCCGGACCGAGCGACGAGCAGGTGACGACGACAGCCTCGGCCCCCGCCTCGACCGCCGATGCGATCATTCCGGCCAGACGGCGCGAGGTCAGATCGGACAGGACCCCGTCCCGGATGGTCGCGCGCAACAGGCTTTCGTCCACCATGTTGAATCCCGCCCAACCGGGCATTTCGGTCCGCAAAAGTGCGTCGAAGGTCGGAACGAGTCCCGTTACCGTGTGAATCATCGCGATGGGACGTTGTGCTGCGGTCACGATCGGGCGCCTTTTCGGAAAGGGTTGGCAGACAGACTGCGACGCGGCGCAGGTGGTGTCAATTTGCGCGGGGGACAAGATGGCGCGGCTGACCATTGACCTTGCCCCCAATGGACTGAAACATGGCCTCAACGCAAAAATCGAGGATGCCATGGAATACAGAACGCTCGGCCGGTCCGGCCTCAAGGTATCGGCCATCACCATGGGAACCTTTACCTTTGGCGGGGTCGGCCCCTTTGCCCGTGTCGGCAATACC
>JANPKV010000002.1:0-1762 GCA_031426185.1 Rhodobacterales bacterium
GAGCGCGACGATCATCGGCGCGTGCCCGGGCAGCACGCCCATCTCGCCTTCCGCCGCCGGCAGCACCGCCATCTCGACGGCGCGACTCAGCAGCAGTTTTTCGGGGGAGACGAGTTCGAGCTGGAAGGTTGCCATGGCGCCTACGCCGCAACCTTGAGGCTCTCGCCCTTCTTTACGGCCTCTTCGATCGTTCCGACCATATAAAAGGCGGCTTCCGGCAGATGGTCGAATTCGCCGGCTACGATCGCGGCGAAGCTGCGGATGGTGTCCTCCAGCTTCACGAAGACGCCCGGCGTTCCGGTGAAGACCTCGGCCACGTGGAAGGGCTGGCTGAGGAAGCGCTGGATCTTGCGCGCGCGCGCCACGACCAGCTTGTCCTCCTCGGAGAGCTCATCCATGCCGAGGATGGCGATGATGTCCTGCAGCGACTTGTAGGTCTGCAGGATGCGCTGCACCTCGCGGGCGACGCGGTAATGCTCGTCGCCGACCACGCGGGGGTCGAGCGCACGGCTGGTGCTGTCCAGCGGATCGACGGCCGGGAAGATGCCGAGCTCGGCGATCGAGCGGTTCAGCGTGGTCGTCGCGTCCAAGTGGGCAAACGACGTGGCCGGGGCCGGATCGGTCAAATCGTCGGCAGGGACGTAGATCGCCTGCACCGAAGTGATTGACCCCTTGTTGGTCGAGGTGATGCGCTCCTGCAGCGCGCCCATGTCGGTCGACAGCGTCGGCTGATAGCCCACGGCCGACGGGATGCGGCCCAAGAGCGCCGACACTTCCGAACCTGCCTGCGTAAAGCGGAAGATGTTGTCGACGAAGAACAGCACGTCCTGCCCTTCGGTGTCGCGGAAATACTCCGCAATCGTCAGGCCCGACAGCGCGACGCGGGCACGCGCGCCCGGGGGCTCGTTCATCTGGCCAAACACCAGCGCGACCTTCGACCCTTCGGGGGTGGGGTTGCCGTCGGCATCCTTGGCGATGACGCCTGCGTCGAGGAATTCGTGGTAGAGATCATTGCCTTCGCGCGTCCGTTCACCGACGCCGGCGAACACCGACACGCCGCCATGGCCCTTGGCGATGTTGTTGATCAGTTCCTGGATGAGCACCGTCTTGCCGACGCCAGCACCACCGAACAGGCCGATCTTGCCGCCGCGCGCATAGGGCGCGAGCAGGTCGATGACCTTGATGCCGGTGACGAGAATGGCGCTTTCGGTCGACTGGTCGACAAACTCGGGGGCCTTGGCGTGGATCGGTGCGGTCTGCGTGGCACCGATAGGGCCACGCTCGTCGATCGGCTCGCCGATGACGTTCATGATGCGACCGAGCGTCATCGGGCCGACCGGCATGCGGATTTGCGAACCGGTGTCGGTGACGCGCTGGCCGCGGGTCAGACCCTCGGTCGCGTCCATCGCGATGGTACGGACGGTGTTCTCGCCGAGGTGCTGCGCGACTTCGAGGATGATGCGGTTGCCGTTGTTGAACGTCTCGAGCGCCGAGAGAATTGCGGGCAGCTGATCCTCGAACGTCACGTCGACGACGGCGCCGATGACCTGCGAAATTGCACCGACGTTGTTCGACGTCTGGATCGGCACGACGTTGCTTTCGGGCGTGGCGGCTTTCGCTACGCGCGGCTTGCGGGCGGGCTTGTCTGCGGTGGGGGCTGCGGTTGCCATTGTCGTTTCCTGCTTTCGAACGTCGTTAAAGTGCTTCGGCGCCAGCGATGATCTCGATCAGTTCGGTCGTGATCGCGGCCTGGCGCGTGCGG
>JANPKV010000003.1:0-4660 GCA_031426185.1 Rhodobacterales bacterium
CAAGATCCTCTACGAAGGCCCCGAACCGGGCACCCTGATCCAGTATTTCAAGGACGAGGGCGCGCCGACCGTGGTGCCGACCGACAATGTGCTGCAGGCCGCGGTTGAGGGCAAAGGCGTGTTGAACAACCGCCTGTCCGAATTCTTCATGGCGGGGCTGAACTCCATCGGCGTGCCGACGCATTTCATTCGCCGGCTGAACATGCGCGAGCAACTGGTGCGGATGGTCGAGATCATCCCGCTGCAGGTGGTGGTGCGCAACTTCGCCGCTGGCGACATCTCCAGGCGGCTGGGCATCCCCGAAGGGACCGCCCTGCCCCGTCCGATCGTCGAGTATTACTTCAAGGACGACAATCTGGGGCTGCCGCTCGTGTCGGAGGAACATGTGATCGCCTTCGGATGGGCAAGCCAGCAGGACCTTGATGACATCGTGGCGCTGGCTTTGCGGGTCAACGATTTCCTGTCCGGCGTGATGATGGGCGTGGGCATTCGCCTTGCCGACTTTCAGATCGAGGTTGGCCGCATCTGGGAAGGTGACTTCATGCGTCTGATCGTGGCCGACGAGATCAGCCCGGACAGTTGCCGTCTGTGGGACCTGCGCGCCAATCAGGACCGCGCCGAGGGCACCCCTGCCCCGGAGGTCGGCCCCTTGGCCGATGTCTATACCGAACTGGCGCGGCGCCTGGGCGTATTGCCGTCGAACGTCACCCACACCACCAAACCGACCCTGATCAACTGACAGGCGTTACTTGCAGGAGCCAGCCCATGAAGGCGCGCGTGACCATCATGTTGAAATCCGGTGTGCTGGATGTGCAGGGAGAGGCCGTGCGCCATGCGCTTGGCACGCTTGGCTTTGCCGGCGTCACGGGCGTCCGACAGGGCAAGCTGATCGAGCTGGACCTCGCATCAGATGACCGCGTAGCGGCGGAGGCCGAGGTCAAGGCGATGTGCGACAAGCTGTTGGCCAACACGGTGATCGAAAGCTACCGCGTCGAGATTGCCTGACCACGTCAGGTTGCCGCCAGCAGCGCCCCTGCCGCCGCACGCGCGGCGTCCGTCACGACATCGCCCGCCAGCATCCGCGCGATTTCCTCGACCCTCTCGCTGGCCGGCAAGGCCGTGACCGCCGACAGGGTCTGGCCGGCCTTGTCGACCCGCTTTTCCACCCGCCAATGATGGCCGGCTTGTGCTGCTACCTGTGGCGAATGGGTGACGACCAGCACCTGTGCGCCGTCCGCCAGCGCCCGCAGGCGACGCCCCACAGCATCGGCGGTGGCGCCGCCCACGCCGCGGTCGATCTCGTCAAAGATCATTGTCAGGCCGGGCGTGTTCTGGGTCAGGCACACCTTCAGCGCCAGCAGGAACCGGCTAAGCTCGCCCCCAGAGGCAATCTTGTTCAGCGGCCCGGAGGGTGCGCCCGGATTGGTGGCGGCGGTAAAGGTCACCAGATCAACGCCATCGGGGCCCGGCTCGCCTGCGCTGACTTCAGTGAAAAAGACGGCACGATCCAGTTTTAGCGGGCGGAGTTCGGTTGCCATGTCAGCGTCAAGGCGCTTGGCCGCCTTGCGACGATGCGCGGTGACGTCGCCTGCCTGCCGTTTGTAGGACCCCTCGGCTGCCAGGACCGCCTGCTGCAGCGCTGCCATATGTGCCGCGCCATTGTCTAAGGCGGCAAGGCGGGCGCGCTGATCGGCGGCAAAGGTGCCAAGATCGTCGGCCAGCACGCCATGTTTGCGCGCCAATGCGCGAATGGCAAAGAGTCGCTCCTCGGTTCGTTCCAGATCGTCGGTGTCAAAGGTCAACGCTCCGAGGCAGGCCTCGATCCCGGCCTGTGCCTCGCCCAGTTCGACCATTGCGCGCGACAGGGCGGCAAGCGGGGCCTCCAGCCCTCCCTCGGCGCGGTCGGCGACGCCTTCGAGCCATCGCTGGGCGTTCAGGATCGCGCCTTCGGCACCGTCCTCGGCCAAGGCAGTGCCAGCACGGACGATGTCGGCGCGGATGCGCGTCGCCGCCTGCATCAGCCGCCGCCGGGTATCAAGCACCGCCTCTTCGCCCGGCTGGGGGTCCAGCGCGTCGAGTTCGGCCACGGCATGGCGCAAAAAGCTTTCCTCGGCCTTGCCCGTCGCGAGCGCCGCCTCGGCTGCGGCCAGATCGGCGCGTGCCTGACGCAACGCGCCCCAGGCTTGGCGCACGGGGGACAAGTCGAGCTTTGCCACGGCATCCAGCAGCGCCCGATGGCCGCGCGGGTTGAAAAGCCCGCGGTCGTCCGCCTGACCGTGCAGTTCCACCAGCGTCTCGCCCAGGTCGCGCAACACCTCCGCACCGGCGCGGCGGTCGTTGACAAAGGCCGACTTGCGGCCGTCGGCCGCAATGGTCCGACGCAGGATCAACGTGTCATCGGCGGGCAGACCCGCGCCCTCCAGCACCGCATGGGCGGCATGGTCGGGGGCAAGATGAAACTCGGCGGTCACCTCGCCCAGGGTCGCGCCAGCGCGCAGGACATCTGCCCGACCTTTCCAGCCAAGCACGAAGCCAAGGGCATCCAGAAGGATGGACTTGCCGGCACCGGTCTCGCCCGTCAGGGCGTTCAGCCCCGGGGCCAAGTCCAGCGAGAGGTGATCAATGATCAGGATATCGCGGATATCGAGGGTTTTCAGCATCCCGGTCGTCCGGTCTCATGGTGCGCAGGGTCACGCACCCTACGCATAGGGCGGGCAGTTGCCAGCACCGCTAGAGCCATTCGCCCCGGATCATCTGGCGATAGACCGTCGCGAGCCAGCTGGACCCCTTGGCCTCGGGCGAGAGGCCCATGCCTTTCAGCAGCCGGAACGTGTCGTCATAGAACGGACTTGCCTGATAGTTGTAGCCAAGAATGGCCGCCGCCGTCTGCGCCTCATCCGTAAGGCCCAGGGCCAGGTAGGATTCGACCAGCCGGTGCAGTGCCTCGGCGGTGTGGGTCGTGGTCTGGAAATCCTGTACCACGAGGCGGAACCGGTTGATCGCCGCCGTGTAGTTCTTGCGCTTGAGATAGTAGCGCCCGACTTCCATTTCCTTGGCGGCAAGGTGGTCAAAGGCCAGATCGAACTTCAGGATCGCCGACCGGGCGTATTCGGTATCGGGATATTGTTCGATCACCTCGCGCAGCGCCTGCAGCGCCTGGAAGGTCAGGCCCTGGTCGCGGCCGACCTCGTCGATCTGGTCATAATAGCTGAGCGCCATCAGATATTGCGCATAGGCCGCGTCTTCGTCACCCGGATAGAAATCCAGGAACCGCTGCGCGGCAGAGCGCGCCTCTTCGTATTCCTTGGCCTTGTGGTGGGTAAAGGCCTGCATGATCAGCGCGCGTTTGGCGTATTCCGTATAGGGGTAAAGGCGCTCCACCTCCTGGAAATAGCGGACCGCCTCTTTGGGGGTCTCGGTTTCCAGGGTCACTTCACCGCGCTTGAAGATCTCCTCAGCGGTGTAGCTTTCCAGCGGCGCCTCTTCGTTGCCGCGCCCGCAGGCGGCCAAGCCCAGGACCAACAGCGCAGTAGCAACACGTGACGCGCTTTTTCGTCCGCCTGTCATCTTCCGCCTATCCCAACATTTTGCCGTATCCCGATGGCCGCAATGGGCAGTCCGGGCGATTTGGGATTTGTCGTAGCACAGAAAAATTGCGGGCGCAAAACGCCTTTATCGGTACAAGGGTGCGAAAGTGCGCGATCAGCGACGTGCCGGAAGATCGCCACGATGCACGCCGACGCCGGGAAGCTTTTCAACCGTCATGGCGCCGCAATCGACCATGCGAAACGCCTCGGGACGCGCGAACAAGGCCCGCAGCAGCCGGTTGGTCAGCGCGTGCCCGGCGCGAATGCCGGTATAAAGCCCCAGGACCGGCCCGCCGGCCAGCGCCAGATCGCCCATGGCATCCAGCATCTTGTGGCGCACAGGTTCATCGACATGGCGCAACCCGCCAGGGCTGAGAACCCGGTCACCTTGAAACACGACCGCGTTGTCGAAGGTGCCGCCCAGGGCCAGACCATTGGCGCGCATCGCGTCGACATCTGCCTGCAGACAGAAGGTCCGGCTGTCCGACAATTCACGCACAAAAGCGCCGTTGGACATGTTCAGCTGGCGCGACTGCTTGCCGATCGCGGTGGCGACGAAGTCGATCTCAAAGTTGATTTCCAGCATGTCGGAAGGCTCCAGGCGCGCCACGGCGTCACCTTCGCGCACTTCGACCGTCTGCAACACACGGATCGCCCGGACCGGGGCGGACTGCTCGATCAGCCCGCGCGCGAGAAACCCTTCGACAAACGGCGCCGCGGAGCCATCCAGGATCGGCACCTCGGGTCCGTCAATTTCAATCAGGGCGTTGTGGATGCCACAACCTGCCAGTGCCGCCATCAGGTGTTCGATGGTCGACACGCTATCGCCGGCCGCGTTGGCGATAACGGTGCAGAGACGCGACGGTTGTACGGCCGACCAATGCGCCGAAATGAGCGCATCATGGTCCAGAATATCGGTGCGGCGAAACCATAGGCCATGTTCGGCGGCAGCCGGGCGCACAGTCATGCGCACCGGGCGTCCGCTGTGCAGACCCCGACCGGAAAAGCTTGTCGCCGACTTCAAAGTATTCTGCACATCCGTGCCTTTCGTATCGCCGTTTCTATGTCCGGTC
>JANPKV010000004.1:0-1657 GCA_031426185.1 Rhodobacterales bacterium
CTTGATCGCTGCCCCTGATAAGGGCCGAATGGCGCGGCGGGGTCAAGCCCGTCTCATGGGGCCAAGCGGTGCAATGCGGGCCTTTCCGCCGGGGCAGGGCGGTTTGTCCCCTGACAGCCTTGTGGCGCTGTGGTCTGATGCCCGCAGGGAATCACAGGTTGGATCGACGCCAATGACGACAAGCGGCACCGATGCGTTCTTTCGGCCGGTCTCGGGGTTCGACCTGCCGCGATTCGCAGGTATCCCCACCTTCATGCGGCTGCCCCATGTGCCGTTCGACCATCCGCGGTTCGCCGAGGTCGAGATCGGTCTGATCGGCGCACCCTGGGATGGCGGCACCACCAACCGCCCCGGCCCGCGCCACGGTCCGCGCCAGTTGCGCGACGCCTCCACCATGATCCGCGCCCAGAATGGCGCCTCCTGGGTCGCGCCCTTCGATCTTGTACGCTGTGCCGATCTTGGTGACGTCGCCCCCAATCCGGGGGACCTGATGGACAGCCTGGCGCGCATGCAGGCGTTCTACGACCGCGTGGTCGCGGCAGGCATCCGGCCCCTGACCGGCGGGGGCGATCACTTGTGTACCCTGCCGATCCTGCGTGCCGTCGCCAAGTCGCGCCCCGTCGGCATGATCCAGTTCGACAGCCATACCGACCTCAATGACATCTACTTCGGCACCAGCCGCTACAACCACGGCACACCGTTCCGACGTGCGGTCGAAGAGGGTCTGCTCGACCCCAAGCGCTATGTCATCATCGGTGTTCGCGGCACGGCCTATGGGCGCGAAGACTGGGATTTTGCCGCCAGCGTCGGTATCCGCATCATCCCCATCGCCGAGTTCCACGCCCGCGGACCCGTGGACGTGATGGCTGAGGCGCGCGAGATTGTCGGCCAGGGTCCGACCTATGTCACCTATGACATCGACTTTGTGGACCCGACCTTTGCACCCGGCACCGGCACCCCCGAAGTGGGCGGGCCGAACAGCTGGCAGGCCCTGCAGGTCGCGCGGGGCCTGCGCGGACTGGACATTGTCGGCGCGGACCTGGTGGAAGTCTCGCCGCCCTTTGACCCGATGGGGGGGACAGCATGGCTGGGCATCAGCCTGATGTTCGAGATGCTGTGCGTGATGGCCGAAGGGGCAGGGGACAAAGTCGCGGCCACATGACCTGCGGAGTGACTGAGGGCACGACGCATCCGGTCTGGTCCGGCTCGTGGCGGTACCGCTTGCGATTCTGCGTTGGGAATCGGGGGCCTTTGCGGGTCGCAAGGGCCGTCCCTTACGGGCGCATCGCCGACGAAAACCAGCCTGCGCCCCCCCGGATCGGCGGGCTGGACCCGGCATAACGCCAATGTTTTCAGCAGCGTCCGGCATGGTCCACGGCAGAAAGCCGCGTGGCGCGTTATTTTCGTCATGACCCTGTCATTTTTCGCTTGCAGGCCTGCGCTCGCAGACGTAGAAGCCCCTTCACCGAAACAGGCGGCGGCGCGGCAACGCGGTGCAAGACGGGACGGGCGCCTGGACGAAGATCGGGGCAAGACAATACCGGAGGCAAGGCGGTGGTTACGCTGGAATATTCAGCGTGCTGCTTCTTTTGTGTCCCTGCTCTTTGAAGATGTAGATTGATGAAGGGATATGCGGGCGGTTTGGGCGCGAACGGCG
>JANPKV010000005.1:0-3771 GCA_031426185.1 Rhodobacterales bacterium
TCGAGGCTGGCCGTGGTCCCGCTGATGTGCTGGATCATCGCGAGGCGCTGAAACGCCTCTGACGCCATCAGCCCGGACCAGTCCAGCACTTCGGCGCACCAGATGTCGGCGGGTTGCAGCAGGGACAGCCAATGGGCGGTCCCGGCGGTTTTCACCCCCGCGGCAATGATCGCCTTGATCGCGTCGCGGTCGCGCATCGCCTGACGCGGCTCGTTGAACCACCGGTCCAGCCCGGCCAGCCCCATCAGAGTCGCCAGCCGCTCCAGCGAGGGGGTCATCGCCAGTGCCAGCCAGCCGTCCGCCGTCTGATAGACGCCGTAGGGCGCGCCCAGATAGGCATGCGCGCCGTTCACCGCCGACCGCTGTGGCAGCCGTCCGCCATCGTTCAGATGGGTGGTCAGAACCTCGAACTGGAAATCCAGCAGCGCCTCCAGCAGGCTGGTCTGCACCAGGCCGCCCTGTCCGGTGCGGGCCTTGCGGACCAGCGCCGCCAATACGCCTTGCGCCAATGCATTGCCCGCCATCATGTCGGCGGCGGCAAGGCCCATCGGCATCGGCGGATCGCCCGCCGAACCGGTCAGCCACAACAGGCCCGATCGCGCCTGCGCCAGCAGATCCTGTCCGGGCAGATCGACCCAAGGCCCGTCCTCGCCATAGCCCGAGATCGACCCGTAGACGACGCCGGGATTCAGCGCACGCACGTCGTCATAGCCAAAGCCCTGCCGTTCGATCACGCCGGGACGAAAGTTCTGCAAGACCACGTCGGCGCGGGCGACCAGGCCCCGCAGCATGGCGCGGTCATCGTCATTGCGCAGGTCTGCGGTAAAGCTTTCCTTGTTGCGGTTGATGGCGTGAAACAAGCTGTTGGTGCCGCCGATCTCGGTGTCGGACAGATAAAGCGTGCGGCACAGATCGCCCACGCCCGGACGTTCGATCTTGATCACCCGGGCGCCCAGATCGGCAAGCTTCAGGCTGCAAAGCGGCCCCGACAGGAACTGGCTGAAATCGATGACGAGAATGCCGTCCAGCGGAAGCGTCATGTGCGGCTCTCCCGGTAGGCGGCATCAATGGCCAGAAGGGTGGCCGCTTCGGTCGCCTCGCCCCGCAGGCAGGCATGCAGGATGTCGCCCGCGCGGTCCTGCAGGGCCATGTAGCCCTCATAGCGCGGACGCAGCCACGCGGTGTCGAGCGTGCGGCGCGTGTTGCGAAAGAAATTCCCGGTCTGGGCATTGCAGGCGTCATCGTCCCATGCGGCCGCATGGCCGGGCTGACCCCCCGATGCGGTGAAAAGCCCCTTTTGGCAATCGGCGCCGGCGATCCAGAACGCGTAATCCACGGCGATCTCGGGATGTTTGGTATAGGCTGACACCGCGATGCCCGTGCCCCCCAGAACCGTGCCGCGCGGCGTGGGCTCAGCGATGCCGGGGGCGTCGTGGAATGCCAGCGGATGGGGGCAGAACCCCTTGCGCGAATAGTTGGTGTAGCCATAGCCAAAGGGCGAATAGGCCGGAGCGTCCGCCGTCCGGCCCATCCATTCGTAGACGCCGATCGGGTCAAGCGTCAGGCAGCGCTGGTCGACCAGCGCCACGATTTCCCGCAGGAGGCCCAGGACCTGCGCCCCTTCGGTCGGGGTGATCAGGTGGTCGGGGTCCTCGGCCACGGCGTGACCAAGGTTCCGTGCCATGCCGAAAAAGGTCATCAGCGCGTTGATCGGGATCAGTGCGAAACCGACCCGGCCTGCACGTGCCAGATCCAGCACCTCGGCCCAAAGCGTCGGCGCGTGGTCCAGAAGGTCGGGCCGCAGGCAGGCGACGGGGGTCGCCGTGTCAATCGCCAGTGACCACTGGCGCCCGGCGAAATTGTAGGACGGATGCGACAGCCCGACCGAACCCGCCGCCAGCGCCGCCATTTCGGCGTCGCGCAGACCGTCGAGCGGCAGAAGGCTCCCGGCCTTGGCCACCTCGCCCACATGCGGATGGTCGATCACCATCAGGTCATAGGTCTCTGCCATCTCGGAAATCGGGCGGTCGGCAAAGGCCTGCAGCGACCGCTTTTCCCAAGTGATCGTCACGCCGGGATGTGCCGCCCCATAGGCCGCCGAGGTGGCTACCATCGGGTCGAAACCGCGCGGATGGTCCCAAGTCATTCCGCGCAGGCTAACCACGGGCGGCCTCCTTTTCGGCCATCCTGGCCTCGGCCTCGGCGGCGAAGGGGGCTGGGTCGCGGTAAAGCGCGGTCAAGAGGTGTTCGGCATAAAGCACAAGCTCGCCCTCGCCCTTGTAGACCGAATAGCTGACCCGAAGCTTGCCCATCGTCTGGTTGTGGACAACCTTGGACAGGTTTTCGCGGATCGTGTAGATCGTGTCGCCGATGAAGACCGGCTTGATGAAGCGCAACCGGTCATAGCCGTAGGAAAACGAGTTCAGGCAGTTCGTGGCCGCCAGCCCGAGCCCGAGCGAGAAGACAAAGGCCCCGGCGACAAGACGTCGGCCAAAGACCCCTTCCTCCACCGCGAAACGTTCATCCGAGACGTAGGGGTGATGGTCCATCACCAGGCTGTTGAAAGCCATCGACTCGCCTTCCGCGATGGTACGGCGGATCGACCGGATTTTGTCGCCGATCTCGAAATCTTCGAAATACCAGTTCTCGGCATTCCACACGGGAATCGCGGCATGCGCATCGGGCAAACCGGGCAAGCCTCGGGAATGTATGCCGATTTGTGCCATTTCGCCCCCGATATGCGCCCTTGCGTGGCATGCAAGGTTCTGTGGGACTGACCATGGCGATTTAGGTTTCACTTGTCAAAGAGAATTTCATATGCAAAATAATCCGAAAGGGGATGACCATGGAACACCCGCAATTCTTTGAAGACTACACCATCGGCGACAGCCGCCGGACCCTTGGGCGCACCATCACCGAGACCGATATCGTGGTGCATGCCGGCCATTCCGGCGACTTTTTCCCGCATCACATGGACGCCGAATTTTGTCGCACCCAGCCCTTCGGCCAGCGCATCGCACATGGCACGATGACCTTTGCCATCGGCATCGGTTTGACGGCCACCCAGATCAATCCGCATGCAATGACCTATGGCTATGAACGGCTGCGCTTTCCCGCTCCCGTCTTTGCAGGCGACACGATCCGCACCACGGTGACCATCGGGCGCAAGGCTGACGACGCCAAGCGCCCGCAGCATGGACAGGTGGTCGAAATCTGCGAGACGCAGAACCAGCACGGCAAGACCGTGATGTATTGCGAACACATCCTGCTTGTCGCCAGAAGGCCCGAGTGATGATCGAAAGCTATCCCCAGGACTGGCCCGGCCCCAGCCATCCCAAGCCCATCGTGATCATCGGTGCCGGCGGGATCGTGCGCGATGCCCATTTGCCGGCCTATGCCAAGGCCGGGTTGACCGTGTGCGGGGTCACCGACCTTGACCCGGGTCGCAGCGCGGCATTGGCGGCTGATTTCGCGATTCCGCAGGTGTTTTCCAGCGTGGCAGACGCGGCAACTGCGCTGGGCACGACGGCGGTCTATGACATCGCAGTCCCGCCCGATGCGATCGCCAGGATATTGCCGGACCTGCCGGACGGCGCGGCGGTGCTGATTCAAAAGCCGATGGGGGCAGATCTGGTGCAGGCCCGCGCCATCCGCCAGCTTTGCCGGGACAAGGGGCTGAAGGCGGCGGTCAACTTTCAGCTGCGGTTTTCACCGATGATGATGGCGGCGCGACAGGCGGTTGAGGGCGGACTGATCGGCGATCCGCTGGAG
>JANPKV010000006.1:0-17252 GCA_031426185.1 Rhodobacterales bacterium
ACCTCGATCTCGGGCCGCCGCGTGGCACGGGAGCTGACGGCTTTGATCGAACGGCGCGGCAAGCCCGGGATGATCGTCTCCGACAACGGGACGGAACTGACCTCGAATGCGATCCTGAAGTGGTGCGCCGAGACCAAGATCAAGTGGCACTACATCGCGCCGGGAAAGCCGATGCAGAATGGGTGGACGAATTTCTCAACGAAACGCTGTTTCGAAGCCTCGCCCATGCCCGCGACCTGATCGCCGCCTGGGTGACCGACTACAACAACGCGCGGCCCCACTCGGCCCTCGGCTATCAGACCCCCGAAGGTTTCGCCCTGCATCTGACCACCGCAATCGCCCGACCCGCTGCACGTGATGAGAGTTCCGCGCGCCGGGCGATTGCTCAAACCGCGCCAACAGGCGTAAATGACCACCGGGCTCCGGTCGCGGCTGGATGAAAGGCCAGTGGCAGGTCATCCCCCCAAAAATCAGTGAAACTTTCTGCCTCTTTGACGGAAGTGTCTGCAGGCCTGATCCTGGCTTTTTGCGCGGAACGCGGGGAGATATTTGCAAGGCGGTCAGCGTCAATCGCTTGCCTGACCCGGTGTGGCGCTCAGTTCCACCCAGACCGGGGCGTGATCGCTTGCCTTGGCCCAGCCCCGGACATGCCGGTCAACGTCCCCCGCCTTCAGCCGATGGGCCAGCATGGGCGAAAGCAGAATATGATCAAGGCGCAGGCCGGCATCCCTTTCCCACGCGTTGCGAAAGTAGTCCCAAAAGCTGTAAAGTCGGCGGTCCGGGTGCAGCACGCGAAGCGCGTCCGTCCAGCCTTTCGTCAGATCGTCAAACGCCGTCCTTACTTCGGGCCGAAACAGCGCGTCCTCGGTCCAGCGCTCCGGTTTGTAGACATCAAGGTCCGCGGGAATGATATTGTAATCCCCGGCCAGGGCCACCGGCACCCCCAGCGCCAGCAATTCGGCAGCATGGCGCGCGAAGCGGTCGAGCCAGCGAAGCTTGTAGTCGAATTTCGGGCCCGGCGCGGGATTGCCGTTGGGCAGGTAAAGACAGCCGATCAGCGTGCCGTTCACAGCGGCCTCGATGTAGCGGCTTTGTTGATCTTCCGGCTCGCCCGGAAGGCCCCGCCGGGTCTCGATCGGGTCCACACCGCGCGCCAGGATCGCAACTCCGTTCCAGCTTTTCTGCCCGTGCCAGACCGCGCCATATCCGGCGGCGTCGAGGGCGTCGCGGGGAAAGCGCGCGTTCGGGGATTTCAGTTCCTGAAGGCAGACCACGTCTGGCTGCGCCTCCTGCAGCCAGCGAAGCAGGACGTCCAGCCGGCCATTGATGCCATTGACGTTGAAGGTCGCGAGTTTCATCAAAGCCCAACGGACGAGCGCAAGGGACGTTCCGCCCGCTGCCAAGCGCGGAGGGCGCGGACCAAAAGGACTGTGGCCAAGCAGAGAGGTTCGGGACGCGTATTTTGTGGCGGAGCGGCGCTGGTTCTGACAATGTCGATGACAATGAGCCGCTTTTGTAACGGGTTTCGTCTCGTGCGTGTTCCGGCTTTCCATGCGACTTGTTGGGCCCGCTGGGCTGAGCGCGACATCCGAACTGTCCGATTTCCCGACCCCCTTGAAAACTCCAGGAGAGATTAATGACCTTCGATCCGACCCGCCGGTGCAGCATTGCCGTTGGCCTTGCATTCGCCGCCACGCTTGTGACCGGAGCATTCGCCCCGGTCGCCGCGGATACCCTTGAGAACGTGACCAAGGCAGGTGTCCTTCGCGTCGGCATCTTCGAGGATTTCCCGCCATTCGCCTCGCTCAATACCAGCATGAAGATCGAAGGTTACGATACCGAAGTGGCCGACAAGCTGGCTGCGGCGCTTGGCGTCAAGGCGGAACTGGTCGGCATCACCGGGCAGAACCGTGTTCCGTTCCTGACGGAAGACAAGGTCGATGTGCTGCTTTCGATCGGCTTCAGCGACGAGCGCGCGGAAGTTGTCGATTTCGTCGGGCCCTATGCGCCCTATTACATCGTCGTGATGGGACCCGAAGAAGTCGACGTGACCGATGCCGCAGGCCTGTCGGGCAAGACCATCGCCGTGAACAAGGGGACGCTTGAGGATACCGAAGTCACCAAGATCGCCCCGGCAGATGCCGATATCCAGCGCTACGCCGATTACAGCAGCGTGATCTCGTCGTTCCTGTCCGGCCAGTCACAGCTGATGGTCGTAGGCAACGACGTGGGTGCGACGATCCTCGCGCAAGATCCGGCGATCAAGCCGGTCGAGAAGTTCCAGCTTTTGACCTCGCCGTCGGAAATGGCTGTGAAAAAGGGCGAAACCGCGCTCAAGGACGCGCTTGCCAAGGCGCTGGCTGACATGAAGGCTGATGGCAGCCTGAATGACATCGCGGTGAAATGGCTCAAGCAGCCGCTGGCCGCCGACTTCTGATCGCTTCCTGTGGGCTACGAGTTCGATGTCTCTGCCCTCGTGGCTAATATTGGCCCGCTCCTTCAGGGGGCGGGCCTTACACTTGGCCTGACCGCATTCGCCGCAGTCGTCAGCCTGCTTCTGAGCGTGGGTGGTGCCGTCACGCGGCTTTGGGGTCCGTCCTGGGCAAGGGTGCTTGTCGGTGCCTATGTCGAGCTGATCCGCAATACGCCGTTCATCGTGCAGCTTTTCTTCATCTTCTTCGGTCTGCCAAGCATCGGCATAAAACTGACGGCGCTGGGGGCTGCGGCGCTGGCCATGACCATCAACTTGACGGCCTACGGCATCGAGATCGTTCGCGCCGGGATTCAGGCTGTGCCCGACGGTCAGCGTGAAGGGGGAATTTCGCTGGGACTTTCGCCCGTTCGCGTGTTCCTGCAGATTGTGCTGCCGCAGGCGATTGCGGTGGTCTATCCATCGCTGGTCAGCCAGACCGTCATCACGATGCTGGAATCTGCCGTCATTTCGCAAATCGCGGTGGTCGACCTGACGCATGTGGCGGACCTGATCCAGTCGCGCAGCTATCGGGCCTTCGAGACGTATTTCGCGGTCGCGGTGATCTATCTTGGCATGGCGCTCGGGCTGCGCTGGCTGCTCGACCGCGCGGGCATGCGGCTTTTTCGGGGGCAGGGCGCATGATCACCTTATCGCTGGCCGACGTCCTGTGGTTTCTGCTTCTGGCGGCGCGCTGGACCTTGTTGCTGTCTGCAATCGCCTTCGTGGGCGGCACTGTCGGTGCCACTTTGCTGCTGCTCTGGCGTTATGGCGCGCCGAGGATCGGCCGACGCGCGACGACGATCTATATCCAGTTCTTCCAGGGCACGCCGCTGCTGCTGCAACTGTTCCTGATCTTCTTCGGTTTGCCGATGATCGGGATAGAGGTGTCGCCACTGCTCGCCGCCGGTCTTGCCCCGACGCTTTACGCCAGCGCCTTTCTGGCCGAGATCTGGCGCGGCTGCGTCGATGCGATCCCAAAGGGCCAGTGGGACGCCAGTTCCAGCCTCGGGATGTCCTTCGTCATGCGGATGCGCCTTGTCATCCTGCCCCAGGCGCTGAAAATCGCCATTCCGCCAACCGTGGGCTTTCTGGTGCAACTGGTAAAAAGTACCGCGCTTGCATCCATCGTGGGATTTGACGAGTTGACCAAATCGGCGCAGATCGTCGCCAACGCGACGTTCCAGCCACTTCAGGTCTACGGCCTCGCCGCGCTGGTCTACTTTGCGATCTGCTACCCCCTGACCTTTGCCTCGCGCAAGCTGGAGCGCCACCTTCAGGTACAGTCGCACGGCTCGCCGCAGGGAAAGACCTGATCGGGATGGGCTGCGCAGACCGCCTCATGTTCCATTCAACGCCTGAACTGCCGGAGGCGCCAAATTGATGACCGCACCCGACTATGCCACCCTGATCGACGCGGCGACCTGGGATTTCATCCGCCAGACCAACAGCTTTTATCCACCCGACGCCATCGGCCTGTCCCTGCAGGAACAGCGCGCGGCCTATGACAGGATGACGGCGGCTTTCCTGCACCCCTATCCCCCTGGCGTCACGGCGACAGATCAGGATCTGGGTGGTGTGCCGGTGCGGGTATATGCGGGCTCCAGGGCCACGGTCATGTATCTGCACGGTGGGGGCTTTGTCGTCGGAGGGCTGCACAGCCATGACGACATCTGCGCCGAGATATGCGCCGCGACCGGCTACCGCGTGGTCAGCGTCGACTACCGGCTGGCCCCGGAGCACCTGCACCCGGCGGCATATGACGACGCTCTGGCGGCGACGCGGGCGGCAGCGTCCTATGGCGCCCCGCTGGTCATGGTGGGAGACAGCGCGGGGGGCAGTCTGGCGGCGTCGGTCAGTCATGCCTTGCGCGGCAGCGCGGTCACGGTTCTGGGGCAAGTCCTCATCTATGCCGGCCTTGGCGGTGATCCTGATACAGGCAGCTATATCACGCATGCCGATGCGCCGATGCTGACGCGGGCGGATGTGATCTATTATCAGGACATCCGACACGGGGGCGCGCCGCCAGAGGCTGATCCGACTGCAGCAGCGCTGCAGGACACCGATTTCACCGGCCTGCCGCCCACGGTTGCGATCAGCGCGGAATGCGATCCCCTCGCCGATGACGGCCGCCATTACCGCGACCGTGTCCTTGCAGCGGGCGGGCAGGCGGTCTGGGTGAACGAGGCAGGGCTTGTGCACGGCTATCTGCGCGCCCGGCATTCCGTGCCACGCGCGCAGGCAAGTTTTCGGCGCATTTGCCGGGCGATCGCCATTCTGGGGCGGGGCGATCCGCTGCCTGTCGACCTTTAGGCCGGACCCCAGCGACGGCCCTAGTTGCCGGCACTTTCCATCTTGCGATGGGCGATGACCTTTTCCAGCCAGCCCAGTTCCATCTCCGGGACAGAGGACAGCAACAGGTCGGTATAATCGTCAAAGGGCGGCGTCAGGACCTCGGTCTTTGTGCCATAGCGCTGCACCCGGCCCTTGAACATGACGGCGATCCGGTCGGCAATCGCCTGCACGGTGGCAAGGTCGTGAGTGATGAACAGATAGGCCACCCCTTCGCGTGCCTGCAGGTCCAGCAACAGTTTGAGAATGCCGTCCGCGACCAGCGGGTCCAGGGCCGAGGTCACCTCGTCGCAAATGATCAGCCTCGGCTTGGCCGCAAGCGCGCGCGCGATGCAGACACGCTGTTTCTGCCCGCCTGAAAGTTCGGCGGGGTAGCGGTCGATATAGCCCTTGCCCATCTCGATCTGGTCCAGAAGGTCCTGAATGCGCGCGCGTTTCTCCTCGCCTTCCATCCCGAAATAAAAGGTCAGAGGCCGACCGATGATGGTGCCCACGGTCTGGCGCGGGTTCATCGCGACATCGGCCATCTGATAGATCATCTGCAGCCCGCGCAGGTCTTCCTTGCTGCGTTGCGCCAGTGCTGGCGACAGCACGCGACCCGCAAAGAAGATCTCGCCCGACGATGCGGGCAGCAGGCCGGTGATCACGCGGGCCAGCGTCGATTTGCCCGACCCGCTTTCGCCGACCACGGCCAGGGTCTGTCCCGCCGGCAGATCGACCGACACGTCGTGCAGCACGTCGAACTTGGTGCCACGATACCGCGCCGTGACGTGTCTGATGGACAGGACGGGGGCCGCACCGTCGGACTTTTCCACATGGTCGATCGACCGGACCGAGACCAGTGCCCTTGTATAGTCCTGCACCGGGGCATGGATGATCTGGCCGGTCGCGCCATGCTCCACCATCTTGCCATGGCGCAGGACCAGAATTTCATCGCTGACCTGGGCCACCACGGCCAAGTCGTGGGTGATATAAAGCGCCGCGACGCCGGTTTCGCGGATGGCATCCTTGATGGCTGCCAGAACCTCGATCTGGGTCGTTACATCCAGTGCAGTCGTCGGCTCGTCAAAGACGACAAGATCCGGCTGCGGGCACAGCGCCATCGCGGTCATCACGCGCTGCAATTGCCCGCCCGAAACCTGATGCGGATAGCGCTGGCCAATGTTTTCGGGGTCGGGCAGGCGCAGCCTGCGAAACAGCATGATGGCGCGGGCCTCCGCCTCGGCGCGTGACATGACGCCATGGGTCAGCGCCGCCTCGGTCACCTGCTCCATCAGTTTTTTGGCCGGGTTGAAGGCAGCGGCAGCAGATTGCGCGACATAGGTCACTTCTCGGCCGCGCAGCGCACGCAGCGCCGCCGCATCGCCCAGCCGGATGTCGCGACCGTTGAGCAGGATCTGGCCGCCGGTGATGCGGACACCGCCGCGGCCATAGCCCATCGACGACAGGCCGATGGTCGACTTGCCCGCGCCGGATTCCCCGATCAGGCCCAGCACCCGGCCCTTTTGCAGGGTCAGCGACACGTCATCGACCAGCACGACCTGACGCGGCGCCTCGCCCGGGGGGTAGGAGGTCGCCTCGATCCTGAGGTTGCGGATTTCCAGCAGGGGATCAGCCACCGCGTCCTCCCTTCAGACTGCTGGTGCGGTTCAACACCCAGTCGGCAACCAGATTGACAGATATGGCCAGCGTGGCGATGGCAAAGGCGGGCACCAGCGCGGCAGGGATCCCGTAAATGATCCCCTCGCGGTTTTCCTTCACGATGCCGCCCCAGTCCGCCAAGGGTGGCTGCACCCCCAGCCCCAGAAACGACAGGGTCGAGATGAACAGCACCATGAAGATGAACCGCAGACCCATCTCCGCCACCAGCGGCGACAGCGCGTTGGGCAGGATCTCGCGAAAGATGATCCAGGCGCGGCCTTCTCCACGGACCCGGGCTGCTTCGACATAGTCCATCACCGTGATGTCGACCGCCACAGCACGCGACAACCGGAACACGCGGGTCGCATCCAGAAGGCCCATCACGAGGATCAGGATCGGCAAGGTGGCAGGCATCACCGACAACACCGCCAGTGCAAAGATCAGCGACGGGATCGACATCATGAGATCGACAAAGCGTGACAACAACTGGTCCAGCCACCCGCCGGACACGGCGGCCAGAAACCCCAGTACCGCGCCCAGCGTGAAGGACAGGACCGTTGCGGCCGTCGCCACAAAGATGGTGGTCTGCCCCCCCCAGATCATGCGTGACAGAAGGTCCCGCCCGATGCTGTCGGTGCCCAGAGGATGCGCCCAGGACCAAGGCTCCCAGCCGTCGCCGACGATTTCGGCCATGCCGTAAGGCGATATCCATGCGGCAAAGATCGCTGCCAGGAAATAGGCCCCGGTAAAGAACAGCCCGATCAGTGCGGCAAGGGGGATGCGTTTCATTTCGGGTGCCTCAGCCGCGGGTTCGACAGGATCGAAATCACATCGGCAAGCAGGTTCAGCCCGATATAGACAGCGGCGAAAACCAACCCGCAGGCCAGCACCACCGGCACATCTCGTTTGGACACATGGTCCACCAGATATTGCCCCATGCCGGGATAGACGAACACGACCTCAACCACGACCACGCCGACGACCAGATAGGCCATGTTCAGCATGACCACGTTGACCACCGGTGCGACGGCGTTGGGAAAAGCATGGCGCGCGATGATGGCAAAGGGACGCAGCCCTTTCAGTTCAGCCGTCTCGATATAGGCCGATTGCATCACGTTCAGGATGGCGGCACGGGTCATGCGCATCATGTGGCCCAGCACGACCAGCACCAGAACCAGCGTCGGCATCGATATCGCCCACAGCTTTTCGCCGAAGGTCATGCCGTCGTAAATCGTGGCAAGCGAAGGAAAAATTCGGAATTGCACGGAAAAGAGGTAGACCGCCACATAGCCCAGAACGAACTCCGGCACCGATACCGTGGCCAGCGTAAAGCTGGAGATCACCCGGTCGGGCCAGCGATCCTTGTAGCGCACCGCAATCAGACCAAGCCCGATCGCAAGGGGTACCGAGATGACCGCAGCCGTACCGGCAAGGAACAACGTGTTGCCCAGACGCTTGCCCATGGCCTCGGCGATATCCTGACCATTGGTCAGCGCGGTCCCGAGATCGCCCTGCAAGGCATTGCCCAGCCAGCTGAAATAGCGCGTAAGGGCTGGTTCGTTCAGCCCCAGCTCCTCGCGCAGGTTCGCCAGGGAAACCGGGGTTGCCGACTGGCCAAGGATGCTTTGTGCGACGTCGCCCGGCAGGATCATCGTGCCGACGAACAGAAGGACGGATGCTGCCCACAGCAAAAGCAGGCCCAGCGCGATGCGCTGGGCCAACAGGATCAGGACCGGATGCACGCCCTTGCCTACGCCATCCAGGTCTTGGAGGCGATATGGCCGCCCATCAGTTCCTGGTTCGGATCAATCGACCAGCCGGCGAGCGCATCGGAATGCGCGTCGATAAAGTCGTTGAACATCGGGCAGATGACGCCGCCGTCGTCGTGGATGATGGCGCCGATCTTTGCGTAAAGGTCTGTCCGCACGGCAAGGTCCGTTTCCGATCTGGCCTGCAGGATCAGCGCATCAAGCTCCGGGTTGGAGTACTTGGTGTCGTTCCAGTCGGCAGTCGAAATGTAAGCCGTCGAATACATCTGATCCTGCACCGGACGCCCGCCCCAATAGCTGGCGCAGAAGGGTTTCACGTTCCAGACATCCGACCAATATCCGTCATCGGGCACGCGCTGGATTTCCAGCGGAATTCCAGCCGCCGCTGCGGATTGCTGGAACAGCGCCGCTGCGTCTACCGCCCCCGGGAAAGCCGTATCGGCAACCAGCAACACGATGGGTGATCCATCATGCCCCGAAGCCTTGTAATGCTCGGCCGCCTTCGCCGTATCGTATTCGCGTTGCGGCAGGGCGGTGAACAGCGGGTAGGCCGCATTGACCGGGATGTCGTTGCCGAGCCCGCCATAGCCGTCAAGGATCTTGTCCACCATCTCCTGCCGGTTGATCGCGTATTTCAGCGCCAGACGCAGGTCCTTGTTGTCGAAGGGTGCGGTGTTGGTATGCATGATGAACACGTAGTGGCCGCGACCGGAGATGTTCTCCACCTTGATGCCCGGCGCCTGCGATATCAGCCGCGCGACCTTCGGGTCGATCCGGTTGATCACATGGACCTGGCCGGCCTGCAGCGCCGAAGTGCGCGCGGTGCCGTCATTGATCACCAGAACCTCGACGCCGTCAAAGTGGCCGCGCGACGTGTCCCAGTCCTCGGCATGCTTTTCGAACGCAAAGCGCACGCCCGGTTCGGCCGAGGTCAGCTTGTACGGGCCGGTGCCGATGGCCGCGTTGGGATCGGCCACGCCGCCACCCGGCTGCACGATCAGGTGGTAGTCCGACACCAGGTAGGGCAGGTCGGCATTGCCTTGCGTCAAGGTAAAGACGACGTTGCCGCCATCGGCTGCGATGCCCGCAATGCCCTGCATGATGCCAAGGGCCCCGGATTTCGCATTTTCGTCCGAGTGGCGCTTGAACGTGGCCACCACGTCATCGACCGTCATCACGGTGCCGTCGTGGAACTTGACGCCTTCGCGGATCTTGAACGTCCAGACGGTGCCATCCTCGTTGACGGAAAATTCTTCGGCCAGGCGCGGCTCGATGCTGCCGTCCGGGGCCACGTTCACGATGGTGTCGCCCCAGATGCGCCCGATGAGGAATGGCACGGGGCTGTCGGCCAGAGCGGGGTCCAGCGCGTCGGTCGTCTCGCCGCCGCCCACGCCCAGCTTGAGCACGCCGCCCTTTTTCGGCGTCTGCGCCTGTGCGGCATCCGGTGCCAGCATCGTGCCGATCGCCGCCGCAGCGCCAACCGCAGCGACACCACCCATGAAGCTGCGCCGTGTCACTCCAGCGCGGTCAAGTGCAGCAATCAGACGCGAAAGATCGTCGTTCATTTAGTATCTCCCTGTGGTTACCCCTGGACGGGGTTTTTATTGACTCACGCATCAGTAACCGCCGGATGCAGGCGTCAGGTCAACGGATTCGTGCGAGTTGGTGCCAAAAAAGATTGTCAGACAAAGGTGCGCGGGACGGTCTGGACGACGTCGCGGTCAAAAATCTGCGTGTCTCCCTCCCATGCGCGCAGTCTGGACCGAAAGCACAGGTCGGATGTGGTTGCCGTCATCTCTGCCTCGGCCAGGGTCCGGACCGACCAGTCGTCGCGCGACAGGTTTTGTTCCCAGTGCATCGTCGATCGCGCCGAAAGCGGATCGTCGGGATGCACCGTCCAGCGTTCCGCCATCTTTTCGGCCAGGATCAGGCCATGTGTCAGGTTTTCGGTGACCCCCTGATCATCCTCTGCCACCAGCGTCACGGTGCCGGTGATGAGATCCCTTTCGATCCGCCGGACGGCCCCCCCCTGGCGATGCACCTTGTGTTGCCAGGGCGCGGCCATTTCGACCGGTGGGGGCACCCATTCAGCGGTCGTTCCCCCCTGATGCAGGGGCAGGTCCAGCGACCCCTCCAGCAAGGTCAGGGTCGCGACTTGCGGGCTCGGCCAGATGAACGGCCAATAGGTCGTGGACAGCGCCAGACGCAGATGGTGCCCCGGTGCAACGCGGTAGGCCATCTGGTCCAGGGTCAGCGCGATGGTAACAGCTTTGCCCACCGGGACCGGGGTCGGCGTCTCCATGCTGTCGCGGTGACACAGGTTCAGCATGCCATGCGCGATCCGCAGGGAAGACCCGTCCGGTGCCACATCGCAAAGCCGCGCGACAAGGAAGGCGAGGGGGCGGTCACTGGTCAGCCGCACGCGCAAGACCGCGGCCCCCAGAAGGTCCAGCGGGGCGGTCATCGGCGCGGCATCAAAACAGACCGACAGCGCATCATCCTGCGCCTGATCACCCGGCATTTCCGCGTTCAATCCCATGGGAAAGAACTCACCCGCCGACAGCCCCAGGTGCAGGGGTGTGCTGACAGCAATCCCCAGTTCGCCGCCATCGCCCCCCAACAGATGCCCCGGCGACAGGGCAAGTTCACGGCGGGCCACACGCGCGCTGGGCCAGACGGGTTCCGCCAGCCAATGGCCCGCGCGCTCTGGCGCCGAGGCATCCGGCGCTTGGGAATGCAACATGTAGACCCGCATTGCCGGGTCGCGGTCGACTCCCGTATCGATGCCTTTCAGCCAATGATCCCACCAGCGCAATGCCTCTTGCAGAAACCCGATACGGGGGGCCGGGACGGCGGTATGGGGGTATTGATGCACCCACGGCCCGATGATCCCCTTGACCGGCGCCGCCATGTTTTCCAGCAGTTTGGACGTGGTGTTCATGTAGCTGTCGGCCCAGCCCGACACCGACAGCACCGGCACCTGCACCGCCTCCCAATCCTCACGAACCGAGCCGTGTTTCCAATAGGCGTCCCGGGACTGGTGGCTTGCCCATAGCGGGGACAGGAACTGGTCCGCTTCAAGCCGTGCCAACCAGTCCGCCCGCCAGTCTGCCCGCAAAAGGGGGTCGGCAGGGCGCGACGAATAGGACAGCATCACCGCCCCCCATCCGAGATTCTCGCCCAACAGGCAGCCGCCCCGGAAATGGATGTCATCGGCAAACCTGTCGGTCGTCGAATAGACCGAGACTATGGCACGCAAGGCGGGGGGACGCAGAAAGGCCGTCTGCAGGCAGTTGAATCCGCCCCAGCTTTTGCCCATCATCCCCACTGCGCCGGTACACCAGGGCTGGGCAGCCAGCCAGGCGATCACCTCGCAGGCATCGGACAGCTCCTGCGGGGTGTATTCGTCGTCCAGCCGCCCCTCGCTGTCGCCGGTCCCCCGCATGTCCACCCGCACGCAGGCATAGCCGTGGCCCGCCACATAGGGATGCATCAGCTCGTCTCGTGCCAGGGTGCCATCGCGCTTGCGATAGGGGATGTATTCCAGCACGGCGGGCACCGGATCGGTTGCCGCGTCCTGTGGCATCCAGACGCGTGCCGACAGACGACAGCCATCCGCCAGCACGATGCCCATATCCGGGGTTTCGCTGATCGGGCGGGCAAACGTGGTCACTGTCTTCAACGGAACGCTCCTTGCGAAAAGCGCCCGTGGGGTCCAGGGGCACATTGCGGCCAGACAACACCTGGCGCATCGCTGTTGCAAGGGGAGCGGAGCGTCCCTGACCTGCATTCCGTCTGTGGTGACCCCGGCCAAGCCACCCTTGCGGGGGTGCCGGGCCGGGGCCGAGTTTTCTCCGATCAGGCCAGGTCGAACCTGTCGAGGTTCATGACCTTGGTCCAGGCTGCCACGAAGTCACGGACGAACCTGGCCCCCGCATCGGCACTGCCGTAAACTTCGGCAATCGCGCGCAGCTGCGAGTTCGACCCGAATACCAGATCGACGCGCGTGCCCGTCCACTTTACCGTGCCGCTTGCCCGGTCGCGACCTTCAAATACATCTGCCGCCGATGAAACCGGTGCCCAGACCGTTCCCATGTCGAGAAGGTTCACAAAGAAATCGGCGCTCAGCGTGCCGGGGCGCGCGGTCAGCACACCATGCGTCGCGCCGCCGGTGTTGGCCTGCAGAACCCGCAAGCCGCCCACCAGCACGGTCATTTCCGGCGCCGTCAGGGTCAGCAGCTGCGCACGGTCAACCAGCAACTCCTCGGCCGACACGGTGTAGTCGGTCTGCAGATAGTTGCGAAAGCCGTCCGCCGTCGGTTCCATCACGGCAAAGCTGTCGATATCGGTCTGGTCTTGTGTCGCATCGCCACGACCGGGGGTGAACGGCACCGTGACCGCATGGCCGCCCTTGCGCGCCGCCTCCTCGACCGCAGCGGACCCCGCCAGCACGATCAGGTCCGCCAGGGACACGCGCTTGCCGGCGTTGGCCGCGCTGTTGAAGGCGGCTTGGATACCCTCCAGCACCGCCAGCACCTTGGACAGTTGCGCCGGCTGGTTCACAGCCCAGTCCTTTTGCGGCGCAAGACGGATGCGCGCACCGTTGGCCCCGCCCCGCTTGTCGGACCCCCGGAACGTCGAAGCCGACGCCCAGGCGGTCGAGACGAGTTCGGCGGTCGAAAGCCCAGAGGCCAGGATCTTGCCCTTGAGGCTGGCGATGTCCGCCGCGTCGATCACCGGATGGTCGGCTGCCGGGATCGGGTCCTGCCAGATCAGATCTTCGGCCGGGACCAGCGGCCCCAGATACCGGACCTTCGGCCCCATGTCGCGGTGTGTCAGCTTGAACCAGGCACGCGCAAAGGCATCCGTGAACGCAGCCGGATCTTCATGGAAACGCTTGGAGATCGGCCCGTAGATCGGGTCCATCCGCAACGCGAGGTCGGTCGTGAACATCACCGGCTGATGGCGACGACCCACAAGATGGGCGTCCGGCACCATGTCGGAACCGCCACCATTCGCAGGCACCCATTGGGTCGCCCCGGCCGGGCTTTTCGTCTTTTCCCATTCGAACCCGAACAGGGTGTCGAAATACTCGTTGTCCCATTTTGTGGGGGTGGCAGTCCAGGCACCCTCCAGCCCGCTGGTGATCGCATGCGGACCGGCACCGGTACCATAGCTGTTCTTCCAGCCAAGCCCTTGTTCTTCGATGCTGGCACCTTCCGGATCGGCGCTGACATAGACCGAAGGGTCCGCCGCACCATGCGCCTTGCCGAAGGTGTGGCCACCTGCGATCAGGGCGACGGTTTCCTCGTCGTTCATCGCCATCCGGCCAAAGGTTTCGCGGATGTCGACCGCCGCGGCCAAGGGGTCGGGATTGCCGTTCGGGCCTTCGGGATTGACGTAGATCAGGCCCATCTGCACGGCAGCGAGGGGATTTTCCAGCTGGCGCCCGTCGGTATAGCGCTTGTCATCGAGCCAGGTCGTTTCCTTGCCCCAATAGATGTCCTCGTCCGGCTCCCACACGTCGGCGCGGCCAAAGCCGAACCCGAATGTCTTGAAGCCCATCGTCTCCATGCCGATGTCAGCCGCTAGGATCATCAGGTCAGCCCAGGAAATTGCGGCGCCGTATTTCTGCTTGATAGGCCACAAAAGCCGGCGCGCCTTGTCGAGGTTGCCATTGTCCGGCCAGGAGTTCAGCGGCGCGAACCGCTGCATCCCGGACCCTGCGCCGCCGCGCCCGTCGCCGGTGCGGTAGGTGCCCGCGCTGTGCCACGCCATGCGCACGAAAAAGGGGCCATAATGCCCGTAATCGGCAGGCCACCACGGCTGCGACGTGGTCAACAGCGCCTCCACATCCGCCCGCAGGGCCTTGAGATCGAGCGACTGCAGCGCCTCGGCATAGTCGAAATCCGCGCCCATCGGGTCGGACTTGGAGGTGTGCTGGTGCAGGATGCGCAGGTTCAGCTGGTTGGGCCACCAATCCCGGTTGGTGCGCAGCTCAAAGCTCGCATTCTTGGGCGCCCCGTGCATCACCGGACATTTGGCGACGTCATTTCCGTCCATGGCAGTTCTCCCGACTTTTGTTCATGCTTTATCGATACTTGACCACATATGCCCGGCCCGAATGACGCGCCTTCCCGGTGGGAATTGCGGGTCTTGTCTGATGGTCGGTTGTGGCTTGTATCGTTCCCTGCCGCGACACTACCAAACCCGGGTGATTAGTTTAAGTTGTATTTTCTGATCAGTTCCATAAGATGTTCTGATGGCAAATCTGACGCTCAAACAGTTCCGCTATTTTGAGGCGCTCGCCGCCGAAGGCCATTTCGGTCGTGCGGCTGACAGCTGCGCCATTTCACAGCCCGCCTTGTCGATGCAGATCAAGGAGCTGGAGGAAACCCTTGGCACGCCCTTGTTCGAGCGGGGTGCAAGGACGATCCGCCTCACACGCTTTGGAGAGGATTTCGCCATACGCATCCGCGACATCCTGCGGTCGGTGGACGAACTGGGCGACCTCGCGCGCGCCTCGAAGGGACAGTTGGCCGGGCGGCTGCGGCTGGGTGTCATCCCGACGGTGGCGCCTTATCTGTTGCCGACCGTCATGCGGGATCTGACGCGGACATATCCCGGGCTTGATCTTCATATCCGCGAAACCGTCACGCCGCGTCTCTTGCAGGACCTTGCCGAAGGGCGGCTGGACTGTGCCATCGTGGCGCTGCCCGTATCGGAACCCTCATTGACGGAATTTGCCCTTTTTGCGGAGGATTTCGTTCTGGTCCGCCCGGTGAAGGATGCGGACAAGGCGGTGCCGAGTGCCGAAGCGCTGGGCGAGATGCGGCTGCTGCTGCTGGAAGAAGGGCACTGCTTTCGCGATCAGGCGCTGGCCTTCTGCAACCAGCAGGGCGTGCGCCCGAGAGAGCTTTTGGACGGCAGTTCGCTGACCACGCTGGTCCAGATGGTCAGCGCCGGCATCGGCGTCACGCTGATCCCCGAAATGGCCGTGCTGCTGGAAACACGGTCAGGCGGGGTGTCACTGGCGCGGTTCGCAGGATCGCCCCCCAGCCGGACCATCGGAATGGTGTGGCGCAAGGCAAGCCCGCTGGCCGCACAACTGCGGCAGATGGCAACGGGTGTCCGGAAAACGGCGGTAGGGCTGCGCCGGGGACGTCAGGCGGAGCGCGCCTGAAGCCGCCCCCAAAGATCGTATTCCCCTGCTTCGTCCACGTGCACCGACACGATATCTCCCGGCTTCAGCCCGTCGAAACCCTCGTCGATGAACAGGTTGCCGTCGATCTCCGGCGCGTCGGCCTTGGTGCGACAGGTCGCCCCTTCGTCATCGACATCGTCCACGATGACCTCCAGTACCTTGCCGACCTTGGCGGCCAGCTTTGCCTCGGAAATGGCTTGGGCCTTTTGCATGAAGCGATCAAAACGCTCCTGCTTGATCTCGGCGGCCACATGGTCCGGAAGCGCGTTTGACCGTGCACCCGCGACGTTTTCGTACTGAAAGCAACCGACCCGGTCGAGTTGCGCTTCGTCCAGCCAGTCAAGCAGGACCTGAAATTCGGCCTCGGTCTCGCCGGGATAACCGACGATGAAGGTCGATCGCAGCGCGATGTCCGGACAGACCGACCGCCAGGCGGCGTTTTCGTCCAGCGTCCGCGCTGCCGCCGCAGGACGGGCCATCCGGCGCAGGACCCCCGGATCGGCATGCTGAAACGGAATGTCGAGATAAGGCAGCACCAGCCCGTCGGCCATCAGCGGAATGAGATCGCGCACATGCGGATAGGGATAGACGTAGTGAAGGCGCACCCAGGCCCCAAGCCGCCCCATTTCGCGCGACAGGTCGGTGATATGGGCGCGCACCTCGCCACCCTTCCAGGGTGACAGATCGTGCTTGCAGTCCACCCCGTAAGCCGATGTGTCCTGGCTGATGACGAGAAGTTCCCTGACCCCCGCCTCCACCAGCTTTTCCGCCTCGCGCAGCACGGCATGGGCGGGGCGCGATTGAAGCAATCCGCGCATGTCGGGAATGATGCAGAACTTGCACTTGTGGTTACAGCCCTCGGAGATCTTGAGATAGCTGTAATGGCGCGGGGTCAGGGTCACCCCGGTCGCGGGCAACAGGTCGATGAAGGGATCGGGGCTTGGCGGCACGGCGGCGTGAACGGCGTCCAGCACCGCCTCGTATTGGTGCGGCCCGGTCACGGCCAGCACGCGGGGATGTGCGCCGGTGATGTAGTCGGGTTCCGCGCCAAGACAGCCGGTAACGATGACGCGGCCGTTTTCCACCAGCGCCTCGCCGATGGCGTCCAGACTTTCGGCCTTGGCACTGTCGAGAAACCCGCAGGTGTTCACGATCACCGCATCCGCCCCCTTGTAATCGGGGCTGATGGCGTAGCCCTCGGCGCGCAGGCGCGTCAGGATGCGTTCGGAATCCACCAGCGCCTTAGGGCAGCCAAGGCTGACCATGCCGATGGTCGGCTGGCGGGATCTATCAGATTTGGCCCGGCGGGTATCGGGGATCAGGGACCGGGCAAGGTCGGGGCGAAGCAGCGGCGGGTTCTGTGTCATGGCGCGGATATAGCGGGAACCACCGGGAACATCAAAGGGCGCGCGTCAGCTGCCTTGATCCGAGGCGCAAGCGTCAGCACGGGGCAGGCGCTGCGGATCACATCGAAAAAAAGGGGCAGGTCGCCCTGCCCCAGGTCATGAAAAGGGTCTTCGGTCTTCATAGACGCGCCGGGGCCATTCCCGACCCAGACGCGCCTACGTCTCAGAAACCGTAAACGAGCGAGACGCCCAGTTTGTTGTCCGTCTCGATCGCACGGCTGTCGTCGTATTCGGTCAAGTAGCTGACCCGAGTCGCGAAGGCGTCGGAGACCTGGAAGTTCACGCCCAGATCGTTGTTCACGCGCAGTGCCGAATCCGATTTCAGGATATCGGTGTCCATCGTCGCAAAGATCGACTCGTTGAAGCGGTGATAGAACCGCGACGAGGCGATGTAGCCCGTCTCGGTCGTG
>JANPKV010000007.1:0-4305 GCA_031426185.1 Rhodobacterales bacterium
CGCGGCAAATATCTGGGGATCGAGATGAAAGAGGGCGACATGTTCCTTTTCTCGTCCAAAACCATCCCCGGCAACGAACGCGACGTGTTGAAGATCGTGAACGGCTTTTCCGAAATGGGCGTCGATGTGGTCGATGACAGCGGCGGCAAGTACCATGTGTCAGGGCATGCCAACCGCCCGGACCTGGAACACGTTCACCGCCTGCTGCTCCCTGACATGCTGATCCCGATGCATGGCGAGCATCGCCACCTGCGTGAGCACGCACGCCTTGCGACCGAGGCCGGCATCGAGGCGATCGTGGCGACCAACGGCATGATGATCGACATCACCGGCGAGGTTCCAAAGGTCGTCGAACGCATCGATACGGGCCGCACCTATCTTGATGGCACGGTTCTTGTCGGCGCGCGCGAAGGCATTGTGCGCGACCGCATCCGCATGGCGCTCGGTGGCCACGTGCTGGTCACCGTGATCATCGACGACGGCGAGCAGCCGATGGGCGAGCCATGGGTCGAAATGCTGGGCCTGCCGGCGGCGGGCAAGCGCGGCCAGCCCCTGGGCGAGATGATGGAGACGGAACTCGAAGAGTTCGTCGCCAAGGCGGGCAGGAAGCTGTTGGCGGACGACGCCAAGCTGGATGAGGCGCTGCGCCGTGTCGTGCGGCAGGTTGCCATGGAAGAGATCGGCAAGAAGCCCGAAGTGACCGTCGTGATCAGCCGGCTGGTCGAAGGCTGATCGCTGGCGGTTGGTGCCCCCGCAGGCGCGGGGGTACCCAGCCGTTCACGGCGCCAGGGCAAGCGTGTCCAGAATCCGCGCAGCCTCGGCGCGGGGATCGGCGAGACGCAGGCGATCTTCGCCGGGATGGAACCGGGCCCGCGTCGCAGTGGGCATCGGCGCGGGCGTGGCGATCACGACACGGGGTCCGATCCTGGCGGTTTCAGCCTGCCAGCTGCGCGCAAGTGCGAGCTGTGCGGCCTTGGTCGCGCCGTAAGCCCCGTGAAAGGCCGCCGCGATCTTGGCATCGTCCAAGAAAAGCGCCGTGCCTTGATGCGCGCGCAAAAGCGGCTCTACCATCGGAACAAGCAGTCCGGTCGCGCGAACATTGGTGGCGATCGATTTGTCCCAGTCCTTGGTATCGAGCGACCCTGCAGGGGCCAGCGGCGCCGCGTGGATGGCCGCATGGACCCAAAGACCGAGGCCGCCCCAACGGTCATGGATGCTGCGGCACAGGTGGCGCATGGCGTCTTCGGTCGTGATGTCCATTGGCGCCAGCGTCAGGCCGCCCGCGCCGGGCAGGCCCATCGCCTTGACGCGGTCGTCAAGTTCTTCCAGCGCGCCGACGGTCCGCGCGACGGCCACCACATGCCATCCCCGCGCCGCCAGCTGTTCGGCCATGGCAGCCCCCAAACCCCGGGAGGCACCGGTGACGAGGGCGATCTTTTGGGTCATGAGGCGGTCCCTTCGGCAGGCGGTCAGAGCCTCCGGCGGGGATATTTGAGCCAATCAGAAAGGGCAAGGGTCAGCGCTTGCCGTAGCCGCGTTCGAGTTCGGCCTGACGGGTGGCGATGATCTTTTCGACAAGGGCGTCGGGTATCGGATGGTCCGGCGTAAAGAGGACACCGCTTTTCGACGTCTTGAAGGGAGTGCAGTCAATCAGGGGGATGACCGTGCCCGAATGCGGGTACAGGCCGAGATGTCTTGCAAAAGCCGCGTAGCCTGCAACCATCCTGCCCTTGGGGCCTGGTTGGCGAAAGCCGGGCATGGCGTAGCTGAGACATTCGACATGGTGGGGCAGAAGGACGCGCAGGCGGCTGCGCAGGTTGGTCAGGGCGGCGCGCTGGTCGTCTGGCAACCTGTCAAGGTAGGCGTCAACGTCGGCCGCGCCGGTCATTACTCGGCCGCCTTCATCTCGAACCCCTCTTCGATCTTGTCATAGGGCGCCACCGGGTAATCTCCGGAGAAACAGGCATCGCAGAACTGCGGTTCCGCCATGTCGCGGCCCGCCGCCTCGCCCGCCGCACGGTAAAGCCCGTCGAGGGTGACGAACTTCAGGCTGTCGACGCCGATCCAGACGCGCATTTCTTCCTCAGACATCGTGGCGGCCAGGAGCTTGGAGCGTTCGGGCGTGTCGACGCCGTAAAAGCAGGGCCAGGCGGTCGGGGGGGAGGCGATGCGGAAATGGACCTCGGCGGCACCGGCCTCGAGGATCATGTCCTTTATCTTGCGGCTGGTGGTGCCGCGCACGACGCTGTCATCCACCAGGATCACGCGTTTCCCCTTGATCAGCGCGCGGTTGACGTTCAGCTTCAGCCGCACGCCCATGTTGCGGATATGTTCGGTCGGCTCGATGAAGGTGCGGCCCATATACTGGTTGCGGATGATGCCCATGGCATAGGGGATGCCCGATTCCTGGCTGTAGCCGATTGCCGCCGGGGTGCCGCTGTCGGGCACGGGGCAGACAAGGTCGGCATCGACAGGGGCCTCGCGCGCCAGCTCCACACCGATCTGGCGGCGGGTTTCGTAGACGGACCGGCCATGGATGATGCTGTCGGGGCGGCTGAAATAGACCTTTTCGAAGATGCAGAACCGGGGTTTCGCGGGCGCGAAGGGGCGCGAGGACTCCACCTTGTTGCCTTCGATCACCAGCATTTCGCCGGGATCGACCTCGCGCACGAAATCCGCGCCGATGATGTCCAGCGCGCATGTCTCCGAGGCCAGCGCCCAGCCGCTGTCGCCGATCCGTCCCAGCACCAGTGGCCGCACGCCCAGGGGATCGCGCACGCCGATCAGCTTGGTGCGCGTCATCGCGACGACCGAGAACGCGCCTTCGACCCGGCGCAGGGCGTCCTTGATCCGCTCGGCGAGCGTCTTCTGGATCGACCGCGCCATCAGGTGGATGATGCATTCGCTGTCGGACGAGGACTGGAAGATGCTGCCACGCTCGATCAGCTCACGCCGCAGGGCGACGGCATTGGTGATATTGCCATTATGGGCAATGGCGCAGCCGCCCATCGAGAACTCGCCGAAGAACGGCTGCACGTCACGGATGGCGGTCGCGCCCTTGGACCCGGCGGTGGAATAGCGGACATGCCCGATGGACAGGCTGCCGGGGAGCGTGTCCATCACGTCGGGCTTGGTGAAGTTGTCGCGCACATAGCCAAACCGGCGGGCAGAGTTGAACCCGTGGTCGGGGTGATAGCTGACGATGCCGCCCGCCTCTTGCCCCCGGTGCTGCAGGGCATGCAGGCCAAGTGCCACGAAGTTTGCCGCATCCGACACGCCGACCGCGCCGAAAATTCCGCATTCCTCTTTCAGCTTGTCGTCATCAAAGGGATGGGCGCGAAAAGGACGCATCGCGGGCATCTCGCGCATGGGCGGGCTCCGATTCCTGAAGGAACAGATTTATCGCGTTGGTTTAGCCGGGAAGCGCGGCAATGTCACGGGCGCCCGGGCAGGTCTCTGAGCTTATTCGCAGATCATCCCGCAGCGGATCGTTAGCCGCCGGTTGTCGGAGGCGTCGTCGGGACCACCTCGGTTTCGGGGACGGCGCAGGCGCGTGTCAGGTCGTTGTAGCGTTCCAATATCCAGCCCGGCGCATCCGAGGGTACGTTGGCGTCGATATTCGCCTGAAAGCTGGCAAAGACGCGCTGCGAGCGCGATTCCTCGACCATCGGAATGGGCTGGCTGCCCATGGCACGGTCGTAGACGATGAAGGCGATCGCCACCAGCAGCACGCCGCGCACCACGCCGAACAGAAAGCCGAGGCCCTGATCGATGCCACCAAGTGCCGATCTTTGCACGACCGACGAAAAGAGGGGGGTAAAGAGGGCCGCGATGATCAATCCGATGGCAAAGACGCCGGCGGCGGCCGCGACGATGGACAATTCGCAGCTGTCTGCCAGAAATTCGCCCACCACGGGCAGTTCCTTGACCAGGGGCTGGACGGAGGGCGCAAAGATGAATGCCAGCACTGCGGCCCCGATCCACCCCAGGATCGCCATGGCTTCGCGCACGAAGCCGCGCGAATAGGCAAGGATCGCAGACAACACGATGACGCCCGCAACGGCGGCGTCGATGACGGTAAAGCCTTCCATTCGCCTCTCCCCGGGGTTCTAACCCGCCCCGAATCTTTGCCCGACAAAGGCCGTCAGGTCAGCCACTTCAGCTATCGCCATTCCCGCCGCCACGTCGATTTTCGACCCCGCAGGCAAGGTTGCCTGTTGAAAACCAAGTTTCGAGGCCTCTTTCAACCTGTTTTCCGTTTGCGACACCGGACGCAGCGCGCCGGACAACGAGATTTCGCCAAAT
>JANPKV010000008.1:0-5279 GCA_031426185.1 Rhodobacterales bacterium
CCCGAGCGTCGCATAAATGATCGCGGCGGTCGCCAGAATGACGGTGGTCCTGAGGTCAAGCACGCTGGCCGAAATCGTCACCGGGACCAACAGCAGCAATGCGAACGGATTATTCAGCCCACCCGTCAACAAGATCAGAAATGCCAGTTGCGACAGGTCAAACAGAAGCGTCAGCATCGATTCCAGATTGGAAAGCCGCTTGTTCTCTGGAAAGACAAAAATCGAAAACAGGTTTGCGATGATCGCGGTGCCGACGGCGAGATAGCACAACCCGAGCGGCAGCTGCATGCCATAGCCGCGGTCGGCAATGGTGATTGCCGCCAACTGACCCGCGATGGCCACCCAGCGCAGCATGATCAGCGTCCGAAGCCGCAGCCAGTTGCTGTGATTGTCGCGAGAAAAGAGGCCAAGGGTCTGGGAGGGCATCACACGCTCTGGCGAACAGGGGCGAAGTTTGTCATTGTTACGCGTGCCCGCAAGGCGGGGCAATCCGTCAAGATCATCACGAACTACGCCAAGGGAAGTCCGGAATGACAAAGCTTTACGCGGCAGTGTCGGCGGTTGCCGTCGCAGCGCTTTTGGGTGGCACGGCAGCCTATCTCTGGATCAACCGAACCTCTACCGACGCGCTCTCGGCCTGCCGTGGCGGCCAGACCGCGGGTGCGATTGGCGGGCCCTTCGAGCTTGTGAATGGCCAGGGCGCCACTGTGACCGATGCCGAGGTTCTGACAAAACCGTCGCTGATCTATTTCGGCTATACATTCTGTCCCGATATCTGCCCGCTCGACAACGTGCGCAATGCCGAGGCGGTCGATATCCTTGAAGAACGCGGAATAGACGTGACGCCCGTTTTCATCTCGGTGGACCCCGAGCGGGACACGCCGGAGGTGATGGCCGATACCGCCGCGAACCTGCATCCGAAAATGATCGGGCTGACCGGCAGCGACGAACAGGTCCGGACAGCCGCGCGCGCCTACCGGGTTCTTTACAGCAAACAGCCCTCCGACGATGAATTCTACCTCATGAACCACACCACATTTACCTACCTCATGCTGCCCGGAATTGGTTTTGCAGATTTCTTCAATCGCGAAACGACCGCCGACGCGATGGCAGACCGGGTCGCCTGTTTCGTCGAATCCGCGCCCGCCATCGCTCAAAATTGACGCATGGGGGTACGCACCCTACCTTACATTCTGGAAATGTCGTGAAGGGGATTGGGTTGATGCAGGAACAAGACAGTGCCGACCTCGGACCGGACTGCAGCCTGCTGCTGGTTGATGATGACGAACAGTTTGTAAAACGCCTTGCCAAGGCGATGGAGAAACGCGGGTTTCTGGCCGAAACTGCAGAAAGCGTTGCTTCAGGCAAGGAAATTGCCACGTCGCGGCCGCCTGCCTATGCCGTCATCGACCTTCGGCTGGAAGATGGCAACGGGCTGGATGTTGTCGAAGCACTTCGCGAACATCGACCCGACTGCCGCATCGTGGTGCTGACCGGCTACGGTGCCATCGCCACCGCCGTTGCCGCCGTCAAGATCGGGGCCGTCGACTATCTGTCCAAACCGGCCGATGCGAACGACATCACAAGCGCGCTACTTTCGCGTAACGATGCCCTGCCCGGACCGCCTGAAAACCCGATGTCCGCGGATCGCGTCCGGTGGGAGCATATTCAGCGCGTGTATGAAATGTGCGACCGCAACGTATCGGAAACGGCGCGGCGTTTAAACATGCACCGGCGGACGTTGCAGCGTATATTGGCCAAACGCAGTCCTCGATAACAAAGGGTGATTGCCATTTCCTTTGTCTGCGCCTAATTAACGGACAGTCAGAATACCTGAAAGGACAAACCCGTGGCAATTGAATTAAACTCAATGACCCTGAAGGAGCTGAAAGAGCTTCATAGTCAGACCTCCAAGGCGATTGCGACTTTTGAAGATCGCAAGAAGAAAGACGCACTTGCAGAACTTGAAGAGCGCGCGAAATCCCTGGGCTTCACCCTGGCGGAGTTGACCGGCGCCGCACCGACGCGCAAGCGCGCGCCCGTTGCGGCCAAATACGCGAATCCGGCCAACAAGTCGGAAACATGGTCCGGACGTGGCCGCAAGCCGCGCTGGTTCGAAGCGGCACTCAAGGCAGGCAAATCCGAAAAGGACTTGTCGATCTGACAGATCAGTTCTGCGACCCGCTCCCTCGCAAGACAGTTCGGGTCGCCGCCCGCTGCAGACCGGGCAGGTCCTTGGCTAACTGCCGTCTTCCAGAAGAACCGACACACGCGCCACATAGTCCGCCCGGACCACTTTGGGCGGACGCAGGCGAATTTCCAGCCCATTGACGACACCGGGCGGCGGAGCGCCAAAGAGACGATCGGCCTCGCCCGCAGAAAACCCCGCGATCCGCGTTGCCTCCAGCCAGGCCGACACCTTGTCCGCCGCCTTGATTGCCTTCTTGACCTGGGCTGGCAACACCGCGGGCAACCCAAAACGCAGATGCACCGCAGCAGTCAGCCGCAAGTCCAATTCACCGTAACCGGGGCCTACTGCCGCCTTCACCGGGCTGATCATGTCGCCGATCACATACTCGGGCGCATCGTGCAGAAGTGCCGCAAGACGCCATCGGATGGCGACACCGGGGTTCATCCGGGCATGGATCTCTTCGACCAGCAGCGAATGTTCGGCCACCGAATAGGGCCAGTCCCCCTGTGTCTGCCCGTTCCACCGGGCCACGAATGCAAGGCCATGGGCGATGTCTTCGACCTCGATGTCGACAGGCGTCGGATCCAGCAGGTCAAGCCTGCGTCCCGATAGCATCCGCTGCCACGCGCGGGGTTGTTTCATCGGCACCTTGCACCCTGGTCGCTGATTGGTTGTCGACGCTTGCCGAGGATGCTATCTGCCGCAGTAACTGCCGTTCAAGGAGCATTGCGCCATGGCCAAGGATTTCATCGTCAAAGACATTGCGTTGGCCGAGTTCGGGCGCAAGGAACTGACCATTGCAGAAACCGAGATGCCGGGCCTGATGGCCTGCCGAGAAGAGTTTGGCGCCAGCCAGCCGCTGAAAGGTGCGCGCATCGTCGGTTCGCTTCACATGACGATTCAGACCGCCGTGCTGATCGAGACACTGACCGCACTTGGCGCCGATGTGCGCTGGGCGTCGTGCAACATCTTCTCGACCCAGGACCACGCCGCAGCCGCCATCGCGGCGGGTGGCACACCGGTTTTCGCCGTAAAGGGCCAGACCCTGACCGAGCATTGGGATTACCTCGACCGCTCCTTCATGTTCCCGGAGGGTGCGAACATGATCCTCGACGACGGCGGCGATGCCACGCTTTACGTCCTTCTTGGCGCCCGCGCCGAAGCGGGCGAAGAGATCCTGCCGGTGCCGCAGTCCGAAGAAGAAGAAGTCATCAAGCTGCAGATCCACAAGCGCATGAACCAAAGCCCCGGCTGGTTCACCAAGACCAAGGCCGCGATCAGGGGCGTTTCGGAAGAAACCACGACCGGTGTCCATCGACTGTACGATCTGCACAAGAAGGGCGCGCTGCCCTTCCCCGCGATCAACGTCAACGACAGCGTCACGAAGTCCAAGTTCGACAACAAGTACGGCTGCAAGGAAAGCCTCGTCGACGGTATCCGCCGCGCGACCGACACGATGATGGCGGGCAAGGTCGCCGTGGTCTGTGGTTACGGCGACGTGGGCAAGGGCTCCGCCGCATCGTTGCAAGGCGCCGGCGCGCGCGTGAAAGTGACCGAAGTTGACCCGATCTGTGCGCTTCAGGCCGCGATGGACGGATTTGAGGTGGTATTGCTGGAAGACGTCGTCGCATCCGCCGACATCTTCATCACCACCACCGGCAACCGCGACGTCATCCGCATCGAGCACATCCGCGAGATGAAGGACATGGCGATCGTCGGCAATATCGGCCACTTCGACAACGAGATCCAGGTCGCCGCCCTTCGCAATCACAAATGGACGAACATCAAGGAACAGGTCGACATGATCGAGATGCCGAATGGCAATCGCATCATCCTGCTGTCCGAAGGCCGTCTGCTGAACCTGGGCAATGCTACCGGACATCCGTCTTTTGTGATGTCGGCAAGCTTTACCAACCAGGTTCTGGCGCAGATCGAGCTGTGGACCAAGGGCGACGAGTACAAACCCGGCGTCTATATCCTGCCCAAGGCGCTCGACGAAAAGGTAGCACGTCTGCACCTGAAAAAGATCGGTGTGAAATTGACCGAGCTTCGGAAGGACCAGGCCGACTACATCGGCGTCAAGGTCGATGGACCATTCAAATCGGAACACTATCGCTACTAGCGTAGCCGACGTATTCTGCCACATCTGCTGATCATTGCCGGGTGGGAAAGCTGCCCGAGATTTCCCTTTGCGTCATACGACACATCCTCATATCGTTTCGCCGTTGCGGTTGGGTCGTCAATGAGCCCGATCTGACAGGACTGTAATCAGGGACGAGGGATACGCATGAGCAAGAGAGACGAACTGATCGCCAAATATGCCGACGATTTGAAATCCAAGTGCAAGATGACGCCGGATGCGGCGCTCTTGTCCAAAGTGACAATTGGCTGCGGTCCGGCGATTTACAATGCCGACAGTGCCACCGTTGCAGGCACCAGCGCCTCCGAACTCGAGACCGTGAAGAACAATTTTCTCATCAAAAAACTGGGACTCAAGGATGGCCCCTCGCTGATGGAGGCGATCAATGCCGTCATCGACACCTATGGCCGGTCAGAGCGCAACAAGTATCGCGCCGTGATCTACTACATGCTGGTCAAGCATTTCGGCAAGGAAGCCGTCTACAAGTAAGCGCCCGAGGGGCAGGCAAGGCCCGATGGCGCCTTGCCTGCCGGTCTGCCCCGTCTGGACCAGGCGGGTGCGTGGCGGGTCATCCAAAAGTTGAAGCGAATTCTAGGGGCTTGGCGTTTGCAGGTCCGCGTGATTCTGGCGTACCACTATCTGGCAGGGCAGTAGCCCGGAACCTTTCATAGAACACGTGCGGTGCTTGGGGAGCGCGTGGGGTGGATGAAGGGTTCCGTAGGGGTGCGGGACCCTTCATTTTTTTAAAACAGCACCAGAATGATTCCCATGATCGTACAGCCGGCGATGGCATTCACGCCATCGAGCATGGTGAGCGCAAACTTTCGCATCCCGAACGCGTAGTTCATCGCCATCCATGGCGTGATGAAGAACGCCCCAATGCCCAGTCCGGACACCGCTCCCTCGCCCAGGGTGTCTATTCCTGCCGCTGTAAACACATGGCGCATC
>JANPKV010000009.1:0-2054 GCA_031426185.1 Rhodobacterales bacterium
GAAAAGACTCGAACTTTCACTCCGGTTAAGGAACAGCGACCTCAACGCTGCGCGTCTACCAATTCCGCCACATCCGCATGAGGGGCATCGACGCGCCCGGGTTTAGCGAAGGCCAGCCGATAAGGAAAGGGGGATTTTCAAACGGTTCGGCCCGCGGCGAGGCCGCCCAAGTTTCAAAGACCGGCGTCGGCGTCAACTGAACGGTCCGCCCCACGATCAGGCGCACCAACCGTCGAGATTGCAATCGTCTTGCGTTTCATCGCATCACTCCCAAGTCAGAAAGATGGCCGGCAATGCGGCGGCGCCAGACACGCGCGGCTTGCCGCGAACCGGAACCGCCGGATATTTGAGGACCTCATGGTAGAATGGACCCATCTGCCCGGATTGCAGCCCTATCGGGAAACCCTTGCCGCGATGGAGGCACGGGTTGCCGCGATTGCTGCGGGCACGGCGGATGAGGCGATCTGGCTGCTGGAACACCCGCCGCTTTACACCTCCGGGACGTCTGCGAACGCGGCGGACCTGGTCGATTCGGGGCGATTTCCGGTGCATGTGGCGGGTCGTGGCGGCCAATACACCTATCACGGCCCGGGTCAGCGCGTGGTCTATGTCATGCTGGACGTGGATCGGCGCGGGCGCGATGTGCGCCAGTTCGTCTGCAGTCTGGAAAACTGGGTGATCGAGACCTTGGCAAGCTTCAATGTCAGGGGTGAACGCCGCCCGGGGCGCGTGGGCGTGTGGGTGACCCGCCCGGACCGAGCCGGGCCGGACGGAACGGCCGCCGAGGACAAGATCGCCGCCATCGGCATCAAGCTGCGCCGCTGGGTCAGTTTCCACGGCCTGTCCATCAATGTGGAGCCGGACCTGTCGCATTTTGACGGGATCGTGCCCTGCGGCATCCGCGACCACGGCGTCACCAGCCTGGTCGACCTTGGCCTGCCGGTGACGATGACCGACCTCGATAACGCGTTGAAGGCTGCTTTTCCGGCGCATTTTGCGGATCTGGCATAGGATATCAGACGCCGTGACATCGCGCGCTATTGCATAACAGGCGCATGCGCCCTTCATTGGGGGGACGGCGCTGATCGCATGACGCCGGTGCTTATGAGGATGACATGACGCAACTGATGCCGCTTCTGGCCCTTGGACTGGCGGCTTTGGCCGGACCGACATTTGCAGGTGACGCCGCTGTGGGTGAAGAGGTCTTCAACAAATGCAAGGCCTGCCATTCGGTGATCGCCGATGACGGGACCGAATTCCAGAAGGGCGGCAAGACCGGACCGAACCTTTATGGGGTGATCGGGCGGCCCGTGGCGTCGGTCCCGGGGTTCAAGTATGGCGAAGGGATCCTCGCCGTCGGGGCAACAGGCGCTGTCTGGGACGAAGCCAGCCTTGCGGCCTATGTCGCCAACAGCGCCGCGTGGGTGCAGGAAAAGACCGGCGACAGTGCGGCCAAATCCAGGATGTCGTTCAAGCTGGCCGAGGGCGGCGCCGATGTCGCGGCCTATCTGGCCTCGGTCAGGTAGCCTTACGCGTTTCGCTGCGGGCCGGGCGCCGACTTCAGCCCGCAGCACCACGTCGCAGGCCTCTGACAGTCGCCGCAGGCCATGCCCGTCCCTGCCCCGGGATGCGTGACCGGATCGTCGATGATCGCTTTCGTGCGTCCGTGCTGCTGCGCCAATATACCCCAGGGTCGCCATCGCCCAACGCCTTGCCCTGTGCTGCATTTGCCCCTAGAACCGCGTCAGGGCGCACATCACAGTCGCCACGGAATCCGCGCAGGGCCACATCCTGCCAGGCAAGACAGACGAGGGACGCCCATGGCCGACGCCGCCATTCACGATCACCACCACAAACCCAACTTTTTCGTGCGTTGGTTCATGTCCACGAACCACAAGGACATCGGCATTCTCTACCTGTTCACGGGCGGGCTTGTCGGGCTGATCTCGGTCATCTTCACGATGTACATGCGGATCGAGCTGATGAATCCGGGCGTGCAGTACATGTGCATGGAAGGCGCGCGCCTGACGGCTGCGACTGTGGGTGAATGTACC
>JANPKV010000010.1:0-12108 GCA_031426185.1 Rhodobacterales bacterium
CCGCTGGGGTGTGTCGGTCGTGGGTACGGGCGGGGCACCGACGCTTGCCGAACAGCGCGACAGCGAATTGCGCGCGGTGAACGACGAGGCGGCCGAAATCCCGCTGGTCGCCGCGATCATGGCCGCATTTCCGGGCGCGCGGATCACCGATATCCGCACCCCCGATTCCCGTATCGACCAGGCGCGCGACGCAGCCCTGCCCGAGGTCGATGACGAATGGGATCCCTTTGAAGATGACTGAAAGGACAACACGATGCTGAAAGGTTTGGGCGGGCTTGCCGGTCTTGGTGACATGGCCAAGATGATGAAGGCAGCGCAGGACATGCAGGCCAAGATGGCCGACGTGCAGGCGGAACTTGGCCGCACCATCGTGATGGGCGAGTCAGGCGTAGGTCTGGTCAAGGCCCGCTGCACGGCCAAGGGCGAATTGACCGGCCTTGATATCGATCCGTCGATTCTGGTCGCTTCGGAAAAAGAGGTGGTTGAGGATCTGATCGTCGCGGCGATCAAGGATGCGCAGACCAAGGCCGCCGACCGCAACAGACAGGAAATGGCCAAGCTGACCGAGGGTCTGGGCCTGCCGCCCGACATGAAACTTCCGTTCTAGGCTTTAGCTCCTTGGCAAGCGAAACCGAAAGCATCGAGACGCTGATCGAGCTGATGGCGCGGGTGCCGGGACTTGGGCCACGGTCGGCGCGCCGTGCGGTGCTGGCGCTGTTGCGCAAGCGCAGTGGCCTGATGGCGCCGCTTGCGGACCTGATGGGCACCGTCGCGCGCACCGCCCGCGACTGTACCATCTGCGGCAATATCGGGACGTCGGACATCTGCGCCATCTGTGCCGATCCCCGCCGCAAGACACCCGAGATCTGCGTGGTGGAAAACGTGGCCGACCTTTGGGCGATCGAGCGGGGGGCGATCTTTCGGGGTCGGTATCACGTGCTGGGGGGCACGCTGTCCGCGCTGGACGCCGTCGGCCCGGACGATCTGCGCATTCCAAGGCTGGTTCAACGCGTTGCCGAAGACGACGTCGGCGAGGTCATTCTTGCGCTGAATGCCACCGTCGATGGCCAGACCACCGCCCACTATATCGCCGACACGCTGGCAGGTCGGGGCGTCAAGATCACCTCGCTGGCGCAAGGCGTGCCGATCGGCGGCGAGTTGGATTATCTCGATGATGGCACCATCGGTGCCGCCCTGCGCGCCCGCAAGGACTTCTGACATGTCGGCGGCAATTGCATTCCCGCCCCCGTCCGCTTATTTCCAAGGCTGACAGCCGCGACCGAAAGGCCCCCAGGCGATGAACTGGATTTCCAACTATGTCCGCCCCAAGATCAACTCGCTGTTTTCGCGGCGCGAGGTGCCTGAGAACCTTTGGACCAAATGTCCCGAATGCGGGACGATGCTGTTTCACCGCGAACTGGCCGGAAATCTGAACGTTTGCACCAACTGCAACCACCACATGGCGATCAGCCCGCGTGAGCGGTTCAATTCCCTGTTCGACACCGGGATCTTCACCGAAGTGCGCGTGCCGGAGCCGGTGCCCGACCCCTTGCTGTTTCGCGATCAGAAGAAGTACCCGGATCGTCTGAAGGCTGCCCAGAAAGCAACCGGCGAAAAAGAGGCGATGCTGGTTGCCGAGGGCGAGATGGGTCGCACGGCAATCGTCGCCGTGGCGCAGGATTTCAGTTTCATGGCCGGATCGATGGGCATGTATGTGGGCAACGCGTTGATTGCCGCGGCCCAGCGTGCGGTGAAACTGCGCCGTCCCCTGATCCTTTTTGCCGCCGCCGGGGGGGCACGGATGCAAGAAGGCATCCTGTCGCTGATGCAGATGCCCCGCACCACCGTCGCGGTGGAAATGCTGCGCGAGGCTGGGTTGCCCTATATCGTCGTGCTGACCCACCCGACGACCGGCGGGGTGACGGCCTCTTATGCGATGCTGGGCGATGTGCAGATTGCCGAACCGCAGGCGCTGATCTGTTTTGCGGGCCCGCGTGTCATCGAACAGACCATCCGCGAGAAATTGCCCGAAGGGTTCCAGCGGGCCGAGTACCTTCTGGACCAAGGCATGCTGGACCGCGTGATCCACCGCAAGCAGATGCGCGAGGAACTGATCACCATCACGCGGATGCTGATGAACCTGCCACCTGCGATCAAAGGCGACCTGCCACCGCCCGGTGCAACGCCCGAACCGATCCCCGAAGCCGCCGTCGCCGGTTCCAAGGGGTGACGACGGGCTCGGACCTGCTGCTGCAGCGGATGATGACGCTTCACCCCAAGGTGATCGATCTGACCCTTGCGCGCGTGGAACGTCTTTTGACGATTCTGGGGAACCCGGAACGCCAGTTGCCGCCGGTGATCCATATCGCCGGCACCAACGGCAAGGGGTCGACGCAGGCCATGATCCGCGCCGGGCTGGAGTCCGCGGGCCTGCGCGTGCATGCCTATACTTCGCCGCATCTGGCACGCTTTCACGAACGCATCCGACTGGCGGGAGAGCTGATCTCCGAAGACCTGCTGACTGCTCTGCTGGACGAATGCGTGACTGCCAACGGCCCCGACGAGATCACCTTTTTCGAAATCACGACCTGTGCCGCCTTTGTGGCCTTTGCCCGTACCCCCGCCGACTGGACCCTGCTTGAGGTCGGGTTGGGCGGTCGGCTGGATGCGACCAATGTGGTGGAAAACCCCAAGGTGACGATCATCACGCCCGTCAGCCTGGACCATCAGGCGTTTCTTGGCGACGCCGTCGCCCAGATCGCCGGTGAAAAGGCCGGGATCATCAAGCGCGGCGTGCCGGTCATTGTCGGCCCGCAGACCGAGGAAGGTCTGGCCGTGATCGAGGCCCGCGCCGCACGTCTTGGCGCGCCGGTTCTGGCATATGGGCAGCACTGGTCGGTCGCCGAGGATCGTGGGCGGCTGGTGTATCAGGATGAAAACGGCCTGCTGGACCTGCCTCTGCCCAACCTGCCGGGGCCGCACCAGATCCAGAATGCCGGGGCCGCGATTGCCACGTTGCGCCATCTCGGATTTGATGCCGGGGCCTGCGAGGCCGCCGTGACCCGCGCGTTCTGGCCCGCACGGATGCAGCGTTTGCGCCATGGCCCGTTGATCACCATTGCGCCGGAAGTCGAGCTTTGGCTGGACGGGGGCCACAACCCGGCCGGGGCGGAGGCCGTCGCTGCAACCTTGGCCCGGATGCCCCGGCGTGACACCCATCTGATCTGCGGCATGCTCAACACCAAGGACGTGGCGGGCTACATGGCCCCCCTCGCGGCGCATGTGACGCGCCTTCATGCGGTGTCGATCCCGGGCGAAAAGAACACCCTGCCCGCAGACGTGACCCGCGACGCGGCGACCCGGGCAGGAATTGACGCCGTGACGGCGGCCTCGGTGGGCGAGGCACTGGCTGCCATCGCCGCGACGTCCCCGAACGCGCGGGTGCTGATCTGCGGGTCGCTTTATCTGGCCGGGGCCGTCCTGCGCGAAAATGCCTAGGGCGTTTTCACGCCATAAAACGCCATGAACATGTCGACCGCACCGTCGATGCCGCGGCGCACCTCTTCGGGCTTGATCGATTTCGCCATGCCAAACACGATGCGGTCATGGATGGGCGCGCGGCACAGCTGCACGAACTGATGCGCCGCAAGCTCCACATCGGGTATCGCAAGGGCGCCCGCGTCGACATACCCTTGCAGCCCGCGCGCCAGTCGACCCAGGACCACACCGGGGCCGAAGTCGTACATTTCCTGTGCAAGTCCCGGAAAATGTTCTGCCTCGGCAATGACGATGCGAAACACTTGGCGACCGGTCTCGCTCATCATGACCGCGGCGATACGCTCGCCTGCATCCGTCAGCATGGTGCGGACAGGCACATCTGCGGTCATCGACGCTTCGACGTCGTCGACCTGCCTGCGGCATTCCATGCCGGCAACTTCAAGAAACAACAGCTGCTTGTCGGGAAAATAGGCGTAGATCGTCGCCTTGCTGACGCCTGCCTCACGCGCAATGTCATCGACCGACGCGCGCGCAAAGCCGTCGCGCATAAAGACGGTCCTGGCGCCGATCAGCACCTGGTCAAATTTCCGGCCCTTGCGGACAGCATGTTCTAGTGCGGCGACGCCCATCTGTACCTCGTTGCGTGAACATAGACCGGGCAAACCGCCTGCAGCAAGCGGCCAAACACCAACCGTCATGCGGAATTCGCCGCTTCGATTGGTGCCGTCCAGCCTTTGTTCGCGTTTGATGCGCCGGCTGGCCCGTTCCCTTGTCAGGTGGCCCCTCCAGCCCGGAATTACAAGTGATGGCCGCGCATTGCTCTTGTCGTTTGCGGTGTTGCCAGAGCGGCCAAAGCGGCTAGATTAGAATCATTCCAATCAGGACGCGCCATGCTTTCAGCCATCACATCCCGCCGCCGATTTTCCGACCTGACCGATCAAGAGGTGCTTGCACTGGCGATTTCCTCCGAAGAGGACGACGCGCGCATCTATCGCAGCTATGCCGAACGGCTGCGCACCGACTATCCGGCGTCGGCCGCGATTTTTGACGGCATGGCGGCCGAGGAAGACGGACACCGGCAGCGCTTGATCGACCTTCACCGGACCCGTTTCGGCGACGTGATCCCGCTGCTTCGGCGCGAACATGTCGCGGGGTTCTATGCCCGCAATCCGGTCTGGCTGACCAACAACCTTGGCCTCGACAAGATCCGCGCCGAAGCCAAGGCGATGGAAGTTTCCGCGCGTGATTTCTATGAACGCGCCGCCGCACGCACGCCGGACGCCGCGACGCGCAAACTGCTGGGGGACCTTGCAGCGGCCGAGGCGGGACATGCGCGCAGCGCCGACCATCTGACCGATACCCACCTGACCGAAGATGCGCGGGAAACCGAAGACGGCACCGCGCGCCGCCAGTTCGTGCTGACCTGGGTGCAACCGGGACTTGCGGGGTTGATGGACGGCTCGGTGTCCACGCTCGCACCGATCTTTGCCACCGCTTTTGCCACTCAGGACACCTGGACGACCTTCCTTGTCGGCCTTGCGGCTTCGGTGGGCGCGGGCATCTCGATGGGCTTTACCGAAGCCGCGCATGACGACGGCGTCCTGTCGGGACGCGGCAGCCCGCTCAAGCGCGGGATTGCCTCCGGCGTGATGACGACGGTCGGTGGGCTTGGGCACGCCCTGCCCTACCTCATCCCCGATTTCTGGACCGCCACGACCATCGCCATCGTGGTGGTCTTTGTCGAGCTCTGGGCCATCGCCTGGATCCAGAACCGGTTCATGGATACGCCGTTCGTACGGGCCGCCTTGCAGGTCGTGCTGGGCGGTGCTTTGGTCTTTGCCGCAGGGGTCTTGATCGGGGGCGGTTGATGTACAAAAAGGGCGAAGTGTCCTACTAGCCGCTGGCATTGCCCGACCGCGTGCAAAAATCCGATGCGGACGCGCTGGCCGATGTCACGGCCTTTGCTGCCTATATGAAGAAACGCCATTCGGTCCGCCAATACGCGTCGCGTCCGGTCCCGGAGGCGGTCATCACGGCCTGTATCGCCGTGGCAGGCACCGCCCCCAGCGGGGCCAATCATCAGCCCTGGCATTTCGTGGCCATCGCCGACCAGACGATGAAGGCGCGTATCCGGGCCGCTGCCGAAGACGAGGAACGCGCCTTTTACGCCGGAGGTGCGGGCGATGAATGGCTGGCGGCGTTGGAGCCGATCGGCACCGGCATCGCCAAGCCACATCTGACGGACGCGCCCTGGCTGATCGTGGTCTTTGCACAGCGCTATGGAGTGACCGAGGATGGTGACCGCTACAAGAACTACTACGTCCCCGAAAGCGTCGGCATCGCGACGGGGTTCCTGATCGCGGCGATCCATCAGGCGGGGCTGGTTTGCCTTGAACACACCCCCAACCCGATGAAGTTCCTGGCCGAGATGTGTGGCCGTCCGGCGCATGAAAAACCGGTGATGATCCTTCCGGTTGGATATCCGGCCGACGATGCGACCGTGCCTGCGGTGGCAAAACGGAAAAAGCCGATGGACCAGATCATGACGGTGTTTGGCGCCTGACGCACCTCGCAAGCGGTCCGTGGGGGTTCGTCGCGGTCGATCCGGGCGTTGGGCATTATGCGGTTGGCGGTGCCCTCGGGCGACCTGTCAGCTTGCCCCAGGGCGCGGACGATTGGTGACCCTTGCCCTTGGCTGCGCGCCGTGACACCACTGGCCCATGCTGGCGATCTTGCTGAAAACCCTGCCCTTCTTTGCCGTGATCGGGCTTGGCTACGTTGCTGGCCGGACGCGGTTCTTCAGCACCGAGGCAACGGCCTACCTGACCAAGTTCGTTTTCTATTTTGCGCTGTCGGCGATGCTGTTCGGGTTTGCCGCCAACCTGTCGCTGGCATCGGTCTTTACCTGGTCGTTCGTCTTTGCCTATCTGTTGGCCACCTCGATCGTCTGGATGCTGGTGGCCGCGGTTGCGCTTTGGCGCGGGACAACCCGCGAGGAAGCCATCTTCGAGGCCCATACTGGGGTCATCGGGAATGTCGGTTTCCTGGGCATCCCGATGCTGGCCTTGCTGTTGGGCCCGGATGCGGTCGGCCCGGTCCTTCTGGTGCTCGCGGTTGACCTGATCATCTTTTCGTCGGTGCTGACGATGCTGATTACCGGGTTGCGCTCCGGCAGGGTCAGCCTCGGGACGTTCCGGGTCCTGGCCGTCGGGCTGGTCAGCAATCCGATGATCGTGTCGGTGATCCTTGGCCTTGGCTGGGGCGCGACAGGATGGACGCTGCCGGTGCCCGCGAACGAATTTCTCACCCTTTTGGGCGCTGCCGCCACGCCCTGCGCGCTGTTTGCCATCGGCGCCTCGCTTGCCGGACGCAGCGCCGAGCGGGTGGAGGTCGCGGCCTGGTTGTCGTTCGCCAAGCTGATCCTGCACCCGGCCGCCGTGGCGATTGCGGCGCTGTGGATTTTTGACGTCGATCGCTACGCTGCAGGCGTGATGATCGCGGCTGCCGCCTTGCCGGTGGCGGGCAACGTGTTCATTCTGGCCCAGCATTACGGCGTGGCCCCCCAGCGGGTATCCTCGGCGATCCTGATTTCCACTGCGGTCAGTATCGTGACCGTCACGGGCATCATTGCCTGGATCACCTGAAGAAAGGACGACGATGAAGACGATCTCGGAAAACCGGGCTTTTGGCGGCGTGCAGGGGGTGTATTCCCACGCGTCCTCCGCCTGTGCCTGCGACATGACGTTCGGGTTGTTCCTGCCAGAACAGGCCGAGGATGGGCCGGTGCCGATCCTGTGGTTCCTGTCGGGCCTGACCTGCACGCATGAAAACGCGATGGTCAAGGCGGGCGCGCAGCGTTGGGCGGCCGAGATGGGGCTGGCGGTGGTCTTTCCGGACACCTCGCCACGGGGCGAAGGGGTCGCTAACGATGCGGCTTTCGATCTGGGCCAGGGGGCGGGGTTCTATGTCAACGCGACCCGCACACCCTGGGCGCCGCATTTCAAGATGTGGGATTATGTGACCGAGGAACTTCCCCAGCAGCTGTTCCAGGCGTTCCCGGTGGCCGAGGCGGCGCAGGCGATCACCGGGCATTCCATGGGCGGGCACGGCGCGCTGACCATCGCGATGAGTTTTCCGGGACGGTTCCGGTCGGTATCTGCCTTCGCGCCGATCTGTCAGCCTGTTGCCAGCGAGTGGGGCAGAAAGCAGTTCACCGCATATCTGGGACCGGATGAGACAGCCTGGGCCGCGCATGATGCGACGGCGCTGATGAAAAAGCGCGGCTTTGACGGGCCGATGCTGGTGGATGTGGGGACGCAAGATCAGTTCATCGACCTCTTGCGTCCCGAAGCATTGGCCGAAGCGATGGCGACGCGGCGGCAAGGCGGGTCGTTCCGGCTGCAAAAGGGGTACGATCACAGCTATTTCTTTGTGAGCAGTTTCATGGAAGAGCACGTCGCCTTTCATGCCGGGGCCCTGCATGCCTGAGGCGTGTCCCTCGTTGATCCTTGACAGGTTGACCTGCGTGTTTTCATCAAGGGGGGCGAAATGACGATCTACATCGACGCCGATGCCTGCCCGGTCAAGGCAGAGGCAGAGCGTGTTGCCACCCGTCTCGGCGTGACGATGGTGCTGGTGTCGAACGGCGGCATCAGGCCCAGCGCCAACCCGCTGGTGCAAAGCGTGTTTGTGGCCGATGGCCCCGACGAGGCCGACAAGTGGATCGCCGAGGCCTGCGGTCCGGGCGACGTCGTGGTGACGGGCGACATCCCGCTGGCTGCGAAATGCGTCGCCAAGGGGGCCCGCGTGGTCAAGCACAATGGCGAAGAGCTGACCGGTGCCAATATCGGCATGGTGCTGGCGACACGGGACCTGATGACGGATCTGCGCAGCGCCGATCCGTTTCGGCAGGGGTCGGGCAAGCTGTTTTCCAAGGCGGATCGAAGCAGGTTTCTGGAAGTGCTGGATCGCGTGGCACGCGGAAGGTAAGCCCTTTCGCGCAGACACGTCGCAGCGCCGAGAAAGATTTGCTTACAGCCTGAAGCGTGGCACACTGCCCGAATTGAAAGGCGAAGCTCCGCGCAGTGGCATTGGCGTTGCGCGAACTGGCACCAGGCATTGTCAAAGATGAACGCACAAATTTTCGACGTCTTGGCGCGTGACGAAATGCGCGGTTGGGCCAATCTGGACGATTTCAAGCTGGGCAATGCCCGCAGTGTAAACGCGGACGTCGTGCTGAATGGGCAGAATTGGTCTTTGTACAGTCTGGACGAGGCGCGGGATCTTGCCGTTTTCGTGGAACTGCCGGACGGGACAGATCTGTCGCTGAGTTCCTTTGTCTATGCCACCCAGCATCAACTGGCGCACCGTGTCCTGACCCTTCCGATCGACGCGGTGGAGCAACTTGCCGAGGCATGCCCACCAGTCAGCCGCGTCATCCTGATCTTTTCCATCGGTCGATGCGGCTCCACCTTGCTTTCGCATGCCCTGAACATTGTGCCCGGCGTCTGGTGCCTGTCCGAGCCCGACGCCTTTTCAACGCTGGTCATGCAACATTACAATTCCACGCGGCGTGCCCGTTTTGGGCCGGACAGGATCATTCGCCTGATCCGGGCCTGCATTCGCCTGCAATTTCGTCCACCAGCGGGCGAACCACGCGAGGTATTCGCCGTCAAGTTTCGAAGTCAGACGCTGTTTCAGGCCGATCTTTACCACCGCGCATTGCCCGACGCCGCCTTTGTGTTCTTGTACCGCGATGCGCTGAGCTGGGCGAACTCGGTCTATGGCATGTTGCGCCAATACGGTATGCCCGACAGATTGACCGGCGATAACCGCGCCTTGCCGTGGAGCATCGGCACAGGGGCGGCCGATCAGACGCGGCTGCGAGAGCTTGTGGATCTCGACGCTCCAGAGGTCCCGGCAGAACTGACCCTTGCGCCATCATGGGCGTGCAGCATGGCGGAATACACCCGCCACCTGCATGCCGGAGCGCCCTTCTTTGCGTTGCGCTACAACGAATTCAATCGTGATCGCGAAGCCTCTGTCACCAGGATGCTCCAGCATTGCCGATTGCCGATCGCGTCGGTGAGACAGGCAATTGCGGCCTTTGACGCGGATTCCCAAGCTGGCACCGTCCTTGCGCGCGACGTGACGACCGAACGCCTGAGCCCGGAACGGCTAGCGCGGCTGAAGGATATTCTGGCCAAGGATGAACTCTTTGGCGATCCAGACCTTTTGCTGCCTGACATCTACACTGCGGGCAGCAAATAGCGTTTCCGACGAAGATGTTGGTAGCCAAAGGCGTTGGATGACCCGATCCGGGTGCGGAATACTGACGCCCGTATCGCGCCTGGCATCCTGCCTTCCAAGCCCTTTGCGCGTCAGATGCTGTCCCCTCCCCCAAACCCCATTGACTTGTTTGGAACGTTCCATTACGGGTTGGAACGTTCCATAATGGGGGTGATGAATGGACTGGGCGCTGATCGGGGCAAGCACGATTGCCAGCCAGTTCATGATTGCTGCGATTCGCGCCCAGCCCAAAGGCGCGGTCAGGTGGGTCATCAGTTCCGAACAGGCGCGCGCGGCGGAGTATGCGGCGCGGCACGCGATTGCGCAGCATGGCGCGGACATCGCGGCGGCGTTGGCGGACCCAGCGGTGGGGGCGGTCTACATCTCGTCGACCAACGAAAAGCATCGCGACCAGGCGCTGGCGGCGATCGCGGCGGGCAAGCATGTGCTGTGCGAAAAGCCTCTGGCGATGACGGTGGGTGACGCGGCCGACATGGTCACGGCGGCACGGCGGGCGGGCGTGGTCTTTGCGACCAACCATCATCTGCGCTGTGCGGGCAGTCATCGGGCGGTGCGCGACCTGATCCGCGATGGCCGGATCGGGCGGGTGCTGTCGCTGCGGATTTTCCACGCGGGGCACCTGCCGGAAAACCTTCAGGGCTGGCGCATCACCTCGGCCGAGGCCGGGGGCGGCGTGGTGCCGGACATCACGGTGCATGACGCCGATGTCGCGCGGTTCCTTCTGGGTGAGGACCCGGTGTCGGTGGTGGCGGAAGTCGCAAGTTCCGGCATGGGGCAAGGGGTCGAGGACAGCGCGATGTCGGTCTGGACGATGCCTTCGGGGGCGATGGTGTTCGCACATGAAAGCTTTACTCATCCCTTTGCCGGGTCGGGGCTGGAGGTGCATGGCACTGCGGGATCCATCGTTGCGCAGGGGGTGATGACGCAAAGGCCGGTGGGTGAGATCACACTGGTGACCGCAGCGGGGCGGGAGGTCGTCCCCTATGCCGGCGACGATCTCTATACGACCGGCGTCGGGGAGTTCTGCCGCGCTGTGGCGGGGTCGGGTCGCCCTGCGGCGGACGGCTGGGACGGGGTGAAGTCGCTGGCGGTGGCGATGGCCGTTCGTGCAGCCGCTGGCGCGGGCCGTCGCATCACCGTCGATTACGGAGCCGCCGCATGACCAAGGTGATGTCTCCTGCGGATGCCGTATCGCGCATCCCGGATGGTGCGGTGGTGACGGTATCGTCGTCATCCGCGCTGGGTTGCCCCGATCTGGTGCTGCAGGCGATCGGCGAACGCTTTGACGCGGAAGGGCATCCCCGCGGGCTGACCACGATCCACCCGATCGCGGCGGGCGACATGTACGGCGTCAAGGGTGTCGATCACATCGCAAAGGACGGGCTGCTGACGCGGATTCTCGGGGGGTCCTATCCATCCGGTCCGTCGAACCTGCCAATGCCCGAGATCTGGAAGATGATCGTCGAGAACCGGGTGGCTGCCTATAATGTGCCGTCGGGGATCTTGTTCGACATGAACCGCGAGGCCGCAGCAAACCGGCCCGGCGTGTTGACCAAGGTGGGCATGATGACCTTTGCCGACCCGGTCCGCGAGGGCTGTGCGATGAACGAGCTGGCCGCCAAAGCGCCCATCGTTTCCCGCGTGGAGTTCATGGGTGATACATGGCTTCACTACCCCAATGTCATTCCCACCGTTGCGATCCTGCGCGCCACCACGGCGGACGAGCATGGCAATCTGACCTATGAACACGAAGGCGCCTATCTGGGGGGCCTTGAGCAGGCCATCTGCGTGCGCAACCATGGCGGGCTGGTGATCGCGCAGGTTTCTCGCGTCACCAAGCGCGGATCCTTGCGGCCCCATGACGTGCGCGTGCCGGGGCATCTGGTGGATGTGATCGTCGTCGATCCGGACCAGAAGCAGACCTGCGAGACGCCCTATGACCCGGCGATTTCAGGGCAGGTGATGCGGCCCTGGGCCAGCTTTGCGCTGGCCGAGCACGGGGTGGAAAAGGTCATCGCACGACGCGCGGCCATGGAACTCAGGCCCGGCATGACGGCCAATCTGGGCTTTGGGATTTCCGCGATGGTGCCGCGCATCCTGCTGGAAGAAGGTCACCCCGACGCGGTGACCTGGGCCATCGAGCAGGGCGCCGTCGGGGGCATGCCGCTGACCGGCTTTGCGTTCGGTTGCGCGTCGAATGCCGACGCCTTTGTGCCGTCGCCGCAGCAGTTCATCTATTTCCAGGGGGCGGGGTTCGACGTCTCGTTCCTGTCCTTTCTGGAGGTGGATGTGGAGGGGAAC
>JANPKV010000011.1:0-6597 GCA_031426185.1 Rhodobacterales bacterium
AGTAACCTTTTTGGTCAGCCCGATACGATCCGGGTTGATGTCGACTTGGATGATCTTGGCCGCCTTGGGCCAGTAGTCCAGCGCGTAGCCCGGAAGCGTGGAGAACGGATTCAATCGGGTACCCAGACAGAATACCACATCTGCCTGAGAAATCAATTCCATTGCTGCCTTTGACCCGTTGTAACCCAAGGGGCCGGCAAACAGGGGATGGCTGCCCGGAAAGGCGTCGTTGTGCTGGTAGCCGACGCAGACCGGCGCATCCAGCCGCTCTGCCAGTTTCATCGAGGCCGGGATCGCGCCGCCGATCACCACGCCCGCCCCGTTCAGGATCACCGGAAACTTTGCCGCCGACAGCAGATCGGCCGCTGCCTGGATTGCCGCCTCTCCGCCAGAGGGGCGTTCGAACTCCACGATGGCGGGCAGGTCGATGTCGATCACTTGCGTCCAGTAGTCGCGCGGCATGTTGATCTGGGCAGGCGCGCTCAGCCGTTTGGCATTCAGGATGACGCGGTTGAGAACCTCGGCCACGCGCGACGGATCGCGCACTTCTTCCTGATAACAGACCATGTCCTGAAAAAGCGCCATCTGCTCGACTTCCTGGAACCCCCCCATTCCGATCGTCTTGTTGGCGGCCTGCGGCGTGACCAGCAGCAGCGGCGTGTGGTTCCAGTAGGCGGTCTTGACGGGCGTTACAAAGTTGGTGATCCCGGGTCCGTTCTGCGCGATCATCATGCTCATCCGGCCGCTCGCGCGGGTATAGCCGTCCGCCATCATCCCGCCCGAGCCTTCATGCGCGCAGTCCCAAAAGGTGATACCCGCCTTTGGAAAAAGGTCGCTGATCGGCATGAACGCCGATCCGATGATGCCGAACGCGTGTTCGATCCCGTGCATCTGAAGGACCTTCACAAAGGCTTCTTCGGTGGTCATCTTCATGTCGGCAGTCCCCGGTGTTTTTTTTGCAGTCCCGTTCCGTTCTATCGCCCGGCCGCGGTCGAGCTTAGGGCCAGTCGGACCGCCAGTCTAAGTCCAGATCGCAGGCTATCCCAATCCACGTCGGATGGCCGCCGCGATCCGGGCAACGCCCTCCGGTATCCGGGCGGGCGCAATCGAGGAATAGCCCAGCCGGTAAAGATTGCGGGGCGCCTGCGCAGGACCGAAAAACGCCCGCCCCGGCTCGATAAGCACCTCATCGGCGCGCAGGCGCGTGGCCAGAACCTCGGTATCCACCATGTCCGGCGCGCGCATCCAAAAGCTGGACCCGCCGAACCCGCCCTGCCCTGCGACGCGCAAGCCATGTTCCTGGAACGCCTCGTCCATGACCTGACGCCTGCGACGATAGGCGTTGCGCATCCGTGCGATCTGCGAGTCGTAATGTCCAAGCGACAGGAAATAGGCCATCGTCCGCTGCACATGGCCCGGCGGATGGCGCAGCATCGTCATCCTGATCGCGCGCGCCACCCGAATGAACGACGGCGGCCCGACCAGGTATCCCAGCCGCATGCCGGGAAAGACGGACTTCGAAAACGACCCGGCATAAACCACGTGCCCGCCCGCATCGAGCGATTTCAGAGCTGGCGAGACAGGTTTGAGAAACGACATCTCGAACTCGTAATCATCCTCGACGATCACGAACCCCTCGCGGGCTGCGGCCTCCAGCAGGGCCAGCCTCCGCCCAAGCGGCATGGTCGCGTTGGTCGGACATTGATGCGATGCGGTCGTGAAGACGACATCGGCACCCCTTGGAATGCGGTCCGGGGGCAGACCGTCGGAATCGACATCCACTGGCACAATTTCCGTCCCGGATGATCCAAGGATGCTGCGCAGACCCGGATAGCAGGGGTTCTCCACCACCGCCTTGCGCCCCTGCCCCAGCAAGGCCGCCACCGCTATCCACAACGCGTTCTGCGCGCCCATGGTCAGCAAGACGTCATCCGGCTCTGCCGCGATGCCCCGGCGTGGCAGGATGGTCCCAAGCAGATGCTCTACCAGCAGGGGATCGTCCTGGTCGTAGTAATCTTGCGTCAGCGCCCCCAGATCCCGCCGCCCCAAGGCGCGCACGGCACATAGCCGCCAGTTCTGGTGGTCGAAAAGGCCGGGATCGATCTGGCCATAGATGAACGAATAGGGATACCGCTCCCAGTCCAGGGGGCGCGCCACCTGCAGCGTGTCGGACTGGGGGCGAAGCAGGCGGGCAAAGTCCGCGGCCTCGGCCCTGTGGGACCGCTGCGGCAGGTCCGGCGCGCGCGGGGCGGTGTCGGACACGAAATAGCCCGACCGCCCTTTCGCAGCCAGATAATCCGACGAGACCAGCTCCGCATAGGCCAGCGTCACCGTGATCCGGCTGATCCCCAGATGCTGGGCAAGCCCACGCGATGACGGCATCCGCTGTCCCGCGCGGAACCGCCCCGATACCACCGCCTCCGTGACCATCTGGCGGATGCGCTGCTGCAAGCTGCCGCGACCCGGCCCGGGCAGGACAAAGGCTTCGGCAGGGATCGACATTCTGGCCTCATCGGCGCAAGCGCGCTGGACTTACCAAAGGCGCGAAAGGACAAGGCTGTCAACGCCCTGCCCTTTCTGACTGTGCAAAATATCCCCGCCGGAGGCTTCCGCCCCCTCAGCCAAAGACGCGGGTCAGCGCCTTGCCGATCCCGTCCGTGATCTGGTCGATGTCATCCGCCGTCGCGATCAGCGCGGGCGACAGGCACAGCGTGTTGTTGAACCCCGGCACGGAGCGGTTGGTCGCCCCGATGATGATGCCCTGCGCCATGCAGTCGGCGACCACCGCCTGCACCATCTTTTCGGGTGCGGGTTCCTTGGTCGCACGGTCCGCCACCAGTTCGGCGCCGCAGAACAGCCCCTTGCCACGGATGTTGCCGATGATCTTGTGGCTGTCCATCAGGGCCTGCAGGTTGCCCATCAGCCGATCGCCCATGTGAAGCGTGTTCTGCAACAGCCCCTCATCCTCGATGATGCGCATGTTCTCCAGCGCTGCCGCCGGGCCGGCCGTACAGCCGCCAAAGGTGGAGATGTCGCGGAAATAGCTCATCGGATCGGCGGCATCGTCCTTGAACATCTCAAAGACGGCCTCGGTCGTGACGGTGCAGGAAATGGCGGCATAGCCACTGGCCACGCCCTTGGCCATCGTCACGAAGTCGGGCTTCACACCGTAGTGCTGATAGCCGAACCAGGTGCCCGTGCGCCCGACGCCGCAGACGACCTCGTCGATATGCAGCAAGATGTCATATTTGGCGCAGATCTCCTGCACGCGCTCCCAATACCCATCCGGCGGGACGATCACGCCTCCGCCTGCGGTCACGGGTTCAAGAACCAGCGCACCCACCGTATCGGGGCCTTCGCGCAGGATCACCTCTTCGATCGCATCGGCGGCGCGGCGGCCGTAGTCGGCGACGTCCCACTGCGCGCGGTATTGCAGGCAATGCGGCACCATCACGAAGCCGTCCGGGTAAGGTCCGTACATGGCGGCCCGTTCCAGCTGGCCCGAGGTGGCAAGGGTGCCGATGGTGGTGCCGTGATAGTCGCGTTCACGGTAAAGGATCTTCCACTTCTTGCCCTTGTGGTGACGGTGCGAGATCTGGCGCACCATCTTGTAGACCTTCTCGTTCGCCTCGGATCCCGAATTGGCGTAGTAGACACGGCTGAGGCCCGGCATCTTTTCGATCAGCGCCTTGGCAAAGCGCGAGGCCGGGATCGACCCCGCAGCGCCTGCAAAATAGTTCATCTGGATCAGCTGGTCGCGCACCGCATTGGCGATGCTGGTCCGTCCGTAGCCGACATTGACCGTCCAGACGCCGCCCGACACCGCATCAAGATGCTCTTTGCCCTTGGCATCCCAGACGCGCATGCCCTTTCCTTCGACGATGACGCGGGGATCGACGGTCTCGTACTGCTTGTGCTGGCTGAGGTGGTGCCAGACATGGGCGCGGTCCGCCTCGATCACGTCCGAGATGTCGTTCATCAGTCCGTCCATCGCCTTGTTCCTTTGCCGAAAGATGCCAGAATTCGCTTCGTCATATCATCAGGGATCACGCCTGGCTACGTTAGGGCCAGCGCGACCGCGCAGATAAGTCCAGATGACGCGGATCATCGATGGCCCGCCCGGGCGGACCGGTCAGGGCCGTGATAGCAGCGCATCGATCTCGGCGCGGGCGGGCATCGACGGCGCGGTGCCCGGACGGGTGACCGAAATGCCCGCGGTGGCACAGCCGAACCGCACGGCGTCCACCACATCGCGGCCCTCGGACAGCGCGACGGCAAAGCCGCCATTGAACGCGTCACCCGCTCCGGTCGTCTCCACCACGGGGCCCGCACTCACGACCGGGACATGCGCGGAGCGGGTCTTGTCGCGGTAAAGCGCACCATTGGCGCCAAGCGTGATGATGGCCGCCCCGACACCGCGCGCCAACAGCGCATCGGCGGCGCGTTCGGCGTCGGCAAGCGTCCGCACCGAGATACCGGTGAGCGTTTCGGCCTCTGACTCGTTGGGGGTCACATAGTCGCACAGCGCCAGCATCGCATCCGAAAGCGGTGCTGCCGGCGCAGTGTTAAGAATCGTCGTGACACCCGCGGCCCTTGCGATCTCCAGCGCGCGATGGGCCGCCGGGATGGGCTGTTCCAGCTGGGTGACAAAGATCGCGGCGCCTTGGATCAGCGCTGCGTTGGCCTCGACATCTTCGATGCTGACGCGGCCTGCCGCCCCGGGCGAGACGATGATGGCGTTGTTGCCGGTCGCGTCCTCGATGAAGATATACGCAGCCCCGGTATAGCTTTCGGCGTCGATCCGGACCTCGGGGTGAACACCCGCCCTGGCCCAGGTTGCACGCGCAATATCGGCAAAGGCGTCATCGCCCAGCCGGGTGATGAAATGGACCCGACCGCCTGCCATGGCCGCCGCGACGGCCTGGTTGGAGCCCTTGCCGCCGGGGCCAAGAACGAACGACTTGCCCAGGATCGTCTCGCCAATCTTGGGTTGGCGATCGGCGCGGTAGGCGGTATCGGCGACAAATATGCCGAGGATCACGATCGGTTTCATGTCATGCGTCCGGCGCGATCACGCCCTTGCGGAACATGAAGCAGCCATAGAACCGCCGCTCGCCCGTCTGGATCACCGCATAGGCCTGTTTTGCCATGTCATAAAAGGCAAACCGTTCGATCCCGATCATCGGGCGCGATTTGCCTTCGGCGTGGTCGATGGCGGCCTGGACCTCTGCCTGCACCGGCGGCACGGTACGTGGATCGCCGACCATTTCCATCCGTCCGGCAAAGTCATCGACAAAGGTATCCAGCGGATAGACCGACAGGATTGCCTGTGCGGCCTGCCCTCCGGTCAGGTTCTCCATCCGCAGCAGGGTCCCCAGGGTCGTCTGGCGCGCGATGCTGTCGGCGGGAAAGTTCGTGTCACACAGGATCAGCACATCGCCATGCCCCATGGCGCGCAAACATCCCAGCACGTCGGCATTCAGCCGGTGGTCGATGCCCTTGAGCATGTGGTTCCGCCTCCCTCGTTAATTCAGTCTTTTGCCGGTGGCCTTGTCGAACACATGCACCTGAGCCGCAGCCGGTGCCAGTGTGATCGCGTCGCCGGGCCTGACCGTGACCCGTTCGCGGAAAACGGCCGTCACCTCGTGGCCATCGATGCGGCTGACGACATGCATTTCGGACCCGGTGGGTTCGACAACCGCCACCGTGCCCGTCAGGCCTTCGCTGGCAAAGCTCAGATGTTCGGGGCGGATGCCATAGATGACGTCGTGCCCGTCCGGCAGGATAAGGTCTGGCGGCAGGGGCAAGGTCGCGGCCCCCGCCTCCACCGTGCGGCCTGCGACCTTGCCCTGGATCATGTTCATCGACGGGCTGCCGATGAAGGCCGCGACAAAGGTGTTTGCCGGACGGTCGTAAAGTTCCAGCGGCGCACCGACCTGTTCGATCCGGCCCGCCTGCATGACGACGATCTGGTCGGCCATGGTCATCGCCTCGATCTGGTCATTCGTGACATAGACCGTGGTGGTCTTGAGCCTTTGATGCAGTTCGCGGATTTCGGTGCGCATCTGCACGCGCAGCTTTGCATCGAGGTTCGACAGCGGTTCGTCAAACAGAAAGACCTGCGGATCGCGCACGATCGCGCGGCCCATCGCGACGCGCTGGCGTTGCCCCCCCGAAAGCGCGCGGGGATAGCGTTCAAGATAGGGCGTCAGGCCAAGGATATCGGCGGCACGCTTGACCTTCTGGGCAATCGTCGCCTTGTCCTCGCCGCGCATCTTCAGCGCAAAACCCATATTGGCCCCGACCGTCTTGTGCGGGTAAAGCGCGTAGTTCTGGAACACCATGGCGATGTCGCGCTCGGACGGGGGCAGGTTGTTCACGACGCGCGGGCCGATGGCGATCTTGCCACCTGAGATTTCCTCGAGCCCCGCGATCATCCGCAACAGGGTCGACTTGCCGCAACCGGACGGGCCTACCAGCACCGCAAAAGCGCCGTCGGGAATATCGAGATCCAGATTGTGGATGACTTGCATGCCACCGTAGCTTTTGCTCAGCTCGCGGATTGTCACTTCGGCCACAGAACGTCCCCCACACTCG
>JANPKV010000012.1:0-6772 GCA_031426185.1 Rhodobacterales bacterium
AGGTTCGACCACGCCATCCGTGGGGGCCGGACCCAACGCGGCGATCTGCGTGCGCAGCGTCGCGATCCGCGCGGAATTGGCGTTCTGCGCGCCAAGCAGCGCCTCGCGCCAATCGACCAGCTGCAGGCGCAATTCTTCCAACGTGCTGGACGCCGAGGCCCGCGCCTCGATGGCCATCTCGACCCGGCTCGCGGTTGCCTCCCAGGCCGAATAGTCAAGATCTCCCGCCTGGTCAGCGGCGTCTGTACTGTCCGGCGCGGGCGGTCCGATCGTCTGCGCACCGGCCATCCCCACAGCGACGACCAGTGCCAGCAGAACTGCTGCAAAAGCCGCGCGCCAAGGGGATTGCGCCGTCATGCGTCCTCGAACACCGCAGGGATGGCCCGAGCCGGGCGGTCAAGCCATTCCGGCACCGGCAGCCCTTTTTCGCGCAGGAAGGTGGGGTTGTAGACCTTGGACTGATAGCGGCTGCCATAATCGCACAGGATCGTGACGATGGTATGCCCCGGCCCCATGTCGCGCGCCATCCTGACCGCCCCGGCGATGTTGATGCCGGACGATCCGCCCATGCACAGCCCCTCGTCGGTCAGCAGATCGAATATCAGCGGCAGCGCCTCGGCATCCGGGATGCGGTAGCTGAAATCAGGCTTGAACCCTTCGAGGTTCGCGGTGATCCGCCCCTGCCCGATGCCTTCGGTGATCGAATTGCCGGGGCTTTCCAGCTTGCCCGTGGTGTAGAATGCATGCAGCGCCGCCCCCTCGGGGTCTGCCAGACCGATCTTCACACCCTTGGACTGCAAGGCCTCGGCCACGCCCGCGATCGTGCCCCCCGAGCCGACGGCGCAGATGAACCCGTCGACCTTGCCCCCGGTCTGCTCCCATATCTCTGGTCCGGTGGTCTCGATATGCGCCTGGCGGTTGGCCACGTTGTCGAACTGGTTTGCCCAGATTGCCCCGTTCGGTTCGGTCTTGGACAAGGCCTCGGCAAGTCGCCCCGAATAGCGGACATAGTTGTTGGGGTTCTTGTAGGGCGCCGCCGGCACCTGCACCAATTCCGCGCCCGCCAAGCGGATCATGTCCTTCTTTTCCTGGCTTTGGGTTTCCGGGATCACGATGACGGTGCGAAACCCCATCGACGCGCCCACCAGCGCAAGGCCGATGCCGGTATTGCCCGCCGTCCCCTCGACGATCGTGCCGCCCGGTTTCAGATGCCCCTTCGCGATGGCATCGCGGATGATGAACAGTGCAGCCCGGTCCTTGACCGACTGGCCGGGATTCATGAACTCGCATTTGCCGAGGATCGTGCAGCCACTAAGCTCAGACGCCCGATGAAGCTTGAGCAGGGGTGTGTTGCCGATGGTGGAGGAGATGTCTTGGTGGATGAGCATGGGGTGGGCGCCTGTCCGGGAATATGGGGTTGGGAACAGGTGTACGGCGGGCGGGTGGATGGTGCAAGGGTGGGGGCCGCAGGCCACGCCCGCCCGCTTGGCCCCCATCAAGACGGCATCGCCGCAGTTTCACCCCAGCGCAGGTGGCGGGCCGCATGGCGCGGCAAAGCTTACGCTGCCACGAACAGCCCGTCCGCCTTCAGCGCCGCATAGCTTTCGTCCAGCGACTTCTTCGCCCGCTCGATCAGGATATCGATCTCACCTTCCGTGATCACCAAGGGTGGCGAGATGATCATCCGGTCATAGACATGCCGCATCACGAGGTTGTTGGCAAAGCACCGCTCACGCGTGCGAAAGCCCACGGCCCCCTGTTCGCCCGCGAATTTGGCCCGGCGCTCCTTGTCGGGGGTCAGCGCCAGCGATCCCATCAGGCCCACCAGCTTGGTCTCACCCACCATCGGATGGTCCGCCAGCGCATGCCAGCGTTCCGCAAGATAGGGATGCGCCACGTTGCGGACATGCTCCACGACGCCCTCTTCCTGCAGGATGCGCAGGTTTTCCAGCGCGACGGCAGCCGCAACCGGATGCCCCGAATAGGTGTAGCCGTGGTTGAAGTCGCCCTGCCCTTCGAAGGTCGCTGCGATCTCGTCGCACACGACCGATCCGCCGATGGGCTGGTAGCCCGACGACAACCCCTTTGCGATCGTCATGATATGGGGCCGGATCCCGAATGTCTGGCTGCCGAACCAGTTGCCCGTACGCCCGAAGCCGGTGATGACCTCGTCGGCGATCAGAAGGATGCCGTATTTGTCGACGATCCGCTGCACCTCGGGCCAGTAGGTCGCAGGCGCCACGATCACGCCCCCTGCCCCCTGGATGGGTTCCGCGATGAAGGCCGCGACGTTCTCGACGCCCAGCTCCAGAATCTTGGCCTCCAGCTCCTGCGCGCGCATCAACCCGAACGCCTCGGGCGTCATGTCCCCGCCCTCGGCCCACCAATGCGGCTGGCCGATATGCACGATCCCGTCGATCATGCCACCATGCGCGTGGATATAGGGCATGCCGCCCAGCGACCCGCCGCCCATGGTAGAGCCGTGATAGCCGTTTTTCCGACTGATGATGACACGCTTGGACGGATGCCCCTTGATGTCCCAGTAGCGGCGGACAAGCCGGATGTTGGTGTCGTTTGCCTCTGATCCCGACCCGGCAAAGAACACGTGGTTGAGATCCCCCGGCGCCAGTTCCGCGATCTTGGCCGCAAGCGCGATGGCGGGCACATGGGTCGTCATGAAGAACGTGTTGTAATAGGACAGCTCGCGGATTTGCCGTGCGGCAACGTCGGCAAGTTCGTCGCGCCCATAGCCGATGTTGACGCACCACAGGCCCGCCATGCCGTCGATGATCCGGTTGCCCTCGCTGTCGGTCAGCCACACGCCTTTTGCCGAGGTGATGACACGCGCGCCCCGCTTGGCCAATGCGCCGTTATCGGTAAAGGGATGCATATGGTGGGCTGCGTCCAGCGCCTGCAGTTCGGCGGTTGGCAGGTGGTTGGTGATGACGTTCATGGGGGGCACCTTTCGGGAATCGACGGGCGGTCCGCGCCCCGTTTCAGCCAGAATATGATCAAATGTTCCCGCCATCAAGAAATTTGATCAAATTATCGGATGATGTGCATCTTTACCCGTTGTGGCGACCGCGGTGCAGGCGCCACAACGGGCAGCGCCTGGGACCTAGATCTCACCTTCGGCAATCGCCTGACGGACCTGACCCACCCCATCGGCAATGTCATTGCGGATGGCGCCCACCAGCGCCCCGGCGTCGCCCGCCCGCATTGCGGCAAGCGCTTCGGAATGTCGGTCCGGCAGCGCGCCAGAGCCGTATCGGGCGCAGACCACGCGCAGGGATGGCCCGAACCGCAGCCACATCGACCGCGCCATGTCGACCAGAACGGCGGCCTCCGACGCCTCGTAGAGCGCAAAGTGAAAGGCGTGGTTCGCCTCCAGATAGGCCGGGATGTTTCCTGAACGGATCGCACGATCCACAGCGTTGTCAATGGCTTGCAGGCGGTCGATCAGATCCGGTGTCACGTTGGCCGCCGCCAGTTCCGCCAGACGCGGCTCAATGGTCAGGCGCGCAAAGGCGACCTGGTCGAGCAGCGCCGACGTCAACTGCGGCACCGCCACCCGCCGATTGCCTTGCGGCAGCAATGCGCCCTCGGCCGTCAGCCGCCGGATCGCCTCGCGCACCGGGGTCATGCCTGCGCCCAGATCCCCGATCAGCCCTTGAATGGTGACCGGCGCACCCGGCGCGATGTGCCCGTACAGGATCATGTCCCGCAGGCGGGCATAGGTGACCTCGTGGCTTGGTATCTTGCGGCTATCGGCGTCCATCGATCCCTCGGGCTTCGGGCCCCTCAGTTACAGCCGGACCGCGTCCGCAATCAAGATGTGATCAAATTCCCGGATCACGCGTCAGATGCATAGTCAAACCGGGTCACATCCGCAGACCAGCCCTGCCCGGTCAGGTCATAGGCCACCATCCCGACGAATGCGCCGGTGAACGAGGCATGCTCCCCCCTGCCGCCTTCGTCTGAAATGAGCGAGGCATCCAGGACCGGCCCAGCGGATGCGCCGTTGACGGCAAACTGCTGTGTGGCGCGGTCGACGGTGACATCGATGCGAACCTGACCCTCGGGCACGGCAACCTGCCCGTGGAATGTCAGCGCTTCGCCCGGCCAGTCGCCCAGGCAGGACACGAAGGTGACGACGCGCCTGCCGCCTTCACGCGTGATGAGGGCCGCATGAAACTTGTGACGGTTGTAATAGGTGATCAGGCCCGCCGCCTGTTGCCAACCGAGGGGATCGGCGTCGAAGACAGCGCCGGCCGTGTAGGTCGGTTCTTCCTGCCGTCGGGCGACCAGCGTCTGCTCGAACCACGACCCAAGGCTTTCGCGCCCGGTCAGGCGCAGCGCACTGCCGGTCAGGGTGAACAAACGCTCTGGCTGGGGCGTGCGCAACCACTGGAATTCCGGCGGCAAGGTCGAGCCGTCGAAGGTGTGCGACACCGGCACCGGCACGGTACGCGCCGCCGGAAGATCGACATTGCCAGGGGGCAGGTAGCCGCCATCCTTGAGCCACAGCCAGTCATCGCGCCAGACGACCTCGGCCAGCCCCGTTTCGCGTCCGGTGGCGCAAAACTGCCCGCGGGGCCCGGTCTGGGGTCGCCCGCAAAGATAGGAATGCCAATGCCGCCCGTCGTGCCCTTCGACATATTGCCCATGACCCATGCGCTGGATCGGGTTTTCCGGGTTGAACCGTGCCGTCAGGACGTGTTTGGCCGGATGCGTCTCATAGGGTCCGGTGATCGTGCGCGACCGGGCCAGCGTGACCGCGTGATCATAGCCGGTACCGCCTTCCGCCGTGGTCAGGTAGTACCAGCCGTTCCGCTTGAACAGATGCGGCGCTTCGGTCAGGCCGAGATCCGTGCCGACATAGATCGTCGTGACATCGCCCAGAAGGCCCCGCTTTGGGTGCCATTCCTGCAACTCGATCCCGTCAAATCGGTCATTCGCGGGGTTCAGGCCAGTGCCCTTTTCCCGATGGTTCCAGCGCATGTTGACGAACCACTTGCGCCCGTCCGCATCATGAAAAAGCGACGGATCGAAGCCAGACGAGGTGACATATGTCGGGTCGGACCAGTCCCCATCGATGGTAGCGCAGGTGACGATGTAGTTATGGGCATCCTTGAACGCACCATCCAGGCGTTTCACATCCGTATAAACCAGCCAGAACATCCCGTCGGCATGGGAAAGACATGGCGCCCAGATGCCGCAACTGTCGGGATTTCCGCGCATGTCCAGTTGCGACGCGCGGTTGAGAGGCCGGGCGACCAGCGTCCAGTTCACCAGATCGCGGCTATGGTGGATCTGCACGCCCGGATACCATTCGAACGTCGACGTCGCGATGTAATAGTCCTCGCCCACCCGGCAGAAACTGGGATCGGCATTGAAGCCGCGCAGAACGGGGGTTTCCAGCATGGCAAATTCCTCAAAACGAGGGGCGGGCCGCTTTTTCAAACGGCCCGCCCACATGACCGATTCAGCCGGGAGGCAAGCGGATCAGGCCAGCAGTGCTGCAGCCTCGTCTGGCCCGAGGGCCGCCGGACGGGTGCAGGTTGTCGTCAGGGTCACGAACTCTCCGGTCTGGCCCGAGGTCAGACAGGCGGTCATCACGTCGACACCGTGCAGGGTCCGGTCGAGCGAGCATCGGTGGTCGCGCCCGTCCGCCAGCGCCGCCACCATGTCGGCAAGTCCGGCGGTGCGGTAATTGGCAAGCTCGCGCCCCTTGTCGATCTGGTTGACGCGGCCGAACGGGTGATCCCAGGGCGTGACGGGCGTCAGGACGCCATCGCGCCCGGCGGTTTCAAGCCCACCGCCGAAAAAGTTCGGGTCGGGCACATAGAGGGTGCCTTCGGTGCCATAAAGCTCGAAATGGTTGCGCTTGTGGTGCCAGACATCCCAGCTGGTGGTGAGGTTGACCGTGGTCCCGGAGTGAAACTCCAGCAAGGCGTGGATGTTGGTCGGGGTCTTGACCTCGATCTGCTGCCCGGCCCGGGGGCCCGAGCCGATGGTGCGCGTAGGCGTCGCCGATGACGTCAAGGCTCCGACCCGTTTCACCGGACCAAAGAAGTTGATCAGGTTGGCCACGTAATATGGCCCGAGGTCCAGCATTGGCCCTGCGCCCGGCAGAAAGAAGAATTCCGGGCTGGGATGCCAGCCTTCGGGTCCGTGGTTCTGGACGCATGCCACAGCCGCCGTGATGACCCCAAGCGCGCCTTCGTCGATCAGCGCGCGCGCCTGCTGATGCGCGCCACCAAGGAAAGTGTCCGGCGCGCAGCCGACCGAAAGACCCTTGGCCTTGGCCAATGCACGCAGGGTCTCGCCCTCCTCCAGCGTCAGGACCAGCGGCTTTTCGGAATAAGCGTGCTTGCCTGCCTCCAGGATGCGCTTGGTCACGCCGTAATGCGCATCCGGGATCGTCAGGTTGATGATGACGTCCAGGTCGGGGTTGGCCAGCAGGTCATCGACCGACTGCGCCTTGACGTTGAACTCGGCGGCGCGAGCTTCGGCCGCCGCCATATTCACGTCCGCGACCGCGCGCATTTCCAGCCCCTTGAACGAAGGGGCCAGCCGCAGATAGGCCGCCGAGATATTGCCGCATCCGATGATGCCGATGCCATAGGTGTTCATGTGATCCTCAGTAGGTCTTGGCCGAGGCCAGCGACCGCGTGGCAAAGCGGTGGTGGTCGGCGGGGTTGTCGTGTTCCATGACGAAATGCTTGCAGCCGACGCCGCGCAGGGCAGCCATCAGGCCTTTCCAGTCGAC
>JANPKV010000013.1:0-2571 GCA_031426185.1 Rhodobacterales bacterium
AGGAGCTCTACGTGAAGAAAATCCCAGTCGCGGCCGTCGCCGTCATTGTCCTGTGGTTCGGACTTTCGGCAATCTGGATGTCGGGTTCCGGCGCTGCACATAATGCCGCGCCATCACTACAACTCCAGGCGGGACAGGCGGCGCCAAAGTCTTGCGCAATGATGGCATCGATGCGCGGCGGGGCCGATGGCGCCGGACCTGTGTTACCGGGCGGAGGCGCGTCATCACCGCAGCAAAGCATGATGCAAGGGTCGGACGCGGGGAGTGCCGCCGGCGCAACGCCTCCCGCGTCCGTATCTGGCATCATGACAGAGCCCGTCGCCCCGATCCTGGGGCTGCATGAGCTGTTTGCGACGCCTCCGGCGCCCACTGATGTCATGACACGGTTGCAAGCCGTCGAAGACCAGCTGGCCGCCGCGTTAATTCGTCTTGATTCAGTCGGGCCCCCCGATGCTGTGTTCACTGCCGCCATCGAAGCGGACAGTCAGCCGACCTCCTCGTGGGTGTCACAATTCTTGTCAGTGATCGTGTCGGGACCTGTCATCGGCTTTCTGATGATCTTGCTTTTGGTGTTGGCTGCCACTGCGCGCGGATGGTCGGTTTTGCAAAGCGTGAGGCGCCTGCTTCAACAATCTCCAAAGATGCAAGCGGCGTGGCATTCGGCGAGGGGATGGCAGTTACAGGCTGCGGCGGAGGGTAAACGGTATCCGGCGCAGACCTCTGTCAAGTCGACTGGGTTCAACAGCCCGCAAGGGCAGTCACTGCAATGGGCACGCCTTCGGGCACAGGTCCAACGCTGCGAAGCAGGGGTCGCCACGAGCGTCCGCCCGCCGCTTACACGAATGAGGCTGATGCGGCCGAGCACGTCTGCCAAAGACGGTGAGGCGTCCGCTGAGGGGCTCCGGGTATACGGCGAGCTGATCCACGCGACCGATGCGACCGGCAAGGTTTTAACGGCAGGTGTTTTTGATGAGGGTCAAGTGCGCGCTGCTGCCGGGCTGACGCTGGCTCTTGGCGCGATCGCATTTGCCTACGCCTACTTCGTCCAGATCTACGCGCCGATCCAGATCGTGACTACGCTGTTTTTCTTCGAGTTCCTCATCCGCGTGACGGTCGGGATCAGATACAGCCCGATGGGCATGATTGCGTATTGGATGACCCGCCGCCAGACACCGCAATGGGTATCTGCCCAACCCAAGCGGTTCGCCTGGACGCTGGGCCTCATCATGTCACTGGCGATGATGATCATCACCAACAGCGGCATCCGGGGCCCGTTGCCCCTGACGATTTGCCTCATTTGCCTGACATTGATGTGGCTCGAGGCGGCACTGGGTCTATGCCTCGGGTGCGAGATCCACCGCCACTTGGTGCGGTTAGGCTGGATGCAGCCCGACAAGGATTTTGAAATCTGTTCGAACGGGTCCTGCACCATTCCGTCCCAGACACAATTCGCAAGGTGAACCGATGAACCAGATGCGCCTGCCAACCCATATCTCTTCGCTGCGAAGCCGGATGGTCGGCATTGATCAGAAAGTGCCGATTCTTGGCGGTGGATGGCTGACCTACGTCAACCTTGACAATGCCGCGAGCACACCCGTTCTGCGCGAGGTGCTTGATACGGTGAACCGGTTCATGGACTGGTATTCCTCTGTCCATCGCGGTGCCGGCTTCAAAAGTCAGGTTTCGACGCATGCCTACGAAGAATCGCGCGGGATTGTCGCGGATTTTGTCGGGGCCAACCGCGACGAGCATGTGGTGATCTTTGGCAAGAATGCGTCCGAAGCCATCAACAAGGTCTCATGGCGCATGAACCTCGGCTCAGAAGATGTCGTCCTCGTCTCGCAGATGGAGCATCACAGCAACGATCTGCCCTGGCGGGCCCGGGCAAAGGTCGAACATATTGCTGTCGACGACACTGGTGCGCTGGACCTAGCGCACCTTGAGAGCCTTCTGCATCGTCACCGGGAACAGGTTCGACTGGTTGCCGTGACCGGAGCTTCTAACGTCACGGGCTACATTCCCGATATTCACGCGCTGGCCCGCAGGGTTCACGCGGCCGGTGCCCAGATCCTTGTCGATTGCGCACAGCTTGCTCCCCATCGCCCGATCGATATGCGTGGCCTCGATGATCCCGCGCACTTGGATTACGTGACACTCTCAGCCCACAAAATGTTTGCCCCCTTTGGCACCGGCGCTCTGATCGGGCGCCGCGACACGTTCGAACAGGGAGAGCCAGAGCACCGCGGCGGCGGCACGATCGACTTCGTGTCGCTGGACAGCGTCGCCTGGGCACCGGTGCCCGACCGCGACGAGGCGGGGACACCCAACGTGGTAGGTGCCGTCGCACTTGCTGCGGCAATCCAAGCCTTGTCCGACATTGGCATGGATCAAATCGCAGCGCATGAGGCAGAGCTTAGGGCCTATGCGATCATGCGTCTGTCGCAAATTGATGGGATCCGGCTTTACGGTAGCGGCGACGCGGCGAATTTGTCTCGACATCTCGGCGTCATCGCGTTCACCCTTGACTCGCAACCCCACGGGCTCGTCGCTGCGGCACTAGCGGCCGAATAC
>JANPKV010000014.1:0-2738 GCA_031426185.1 Rhodobacterales bacterium
CGAAGGAACCAGCTGGATCGACGAAAGCATGATCTCGGGGGAGCCGTTGCCGGTGGAAAAGACGATTGGCAGCCCTGTGACAGGCGGCACGATCAACCAGACCGGTGCCTTCACCTTTCGCGCCATGGCGGTGGGCGAAGCGACGATGCTGGCCCAGATCATCCGCATGGTCGAAGCGGCACAGGGGGGAAAGCTGCCGATCCAGGCGCTGGTGGACCGCGTGACCATGTGGTTCGTGCCCGCCGTCATGGGCTTGGCCGCGCTGACCTTTGTGGTCTGGCTGGTCTTTGGCCCGGAGCCTGCCCTGACCTTTGGCCTTGTCAACGCCGTGGCGGTTCTGATCATCGCCTGCCCCTGTGCCATGGGTCTGGCGACGCCGACATCGATCATGGTCGGAACTGGACGCGGCGCCGAACTGGGCATCCTGTTCCGCAAGGGTGAAGCGTTGCAGGCCTTGCAGGAGGTCAAGGTGGTGGCTTTTGACAAGACCGGCACGCTGACGATGGGCAAACCCAGCCTGACGGATCTTCACCTTGCCCCCGGCTTTGAGCGTAACCCGGTGCTGGCCGCCGTCGCGGCGGTTGAGGGCAAATCAGAACACCCGATTGCCCGCGCCATCGTGGCAGCGGCGGCGGACGCGCGCCTTGCCCTGCCCGACGTGACCGGTTTTGCCTCGGTCACCGGCTATGGTGTCACGGCCCGCGCCGGAGACAGCCATGTCGACATCGGTGCCGACCGCTACATGGAAAAGCTGGGTCTGGATGTGGCGGTCTTTGCCGACATCGCAGTCCGGCTGGCGGATGAGGGCAAGTCGCCGCTCTATGCTGCGATAGAGGGCAAGCTGGCGGCGATCCTGGCCGTTGCCGACCCGGTCAAGGCAACAACACCTCAGGCGATCAAGGCCCTGCACGCGCTTGGTCTGAAGGTTGCGATGATAACGGGCGACAATGCCCGCACGGCGCAGGCCATCGCACGACAGTTGGGCATCGACGAGGTCGTGGCCGAAGTCCTGCCCGACGGAAAGGTCGCCGCCGTCAAGCGGCTGAAGGCCCTTGGCACCCTGGCCTATGTCGGCGACGGGATTAACGACGCCCCGGCTTTGGCTGAGGCGGATGTCGGGCTTGCTGTTGGCACAGGCACCGATATCGCCATCGAGGCCGCCGATGTGGTGTTGATGTCTGGACGTCTCACCGCAGTGCCCGACGCCATCGCGCTGTCGAAAGCCACGATGCGCAACATCCGGCAGAACCTGTTCTGGGCCTTTGCCTACAATGCCGCCCTGATCCCGGTCGCCGCCGGGGCGCTTTGGCCGGCTTACGGAATTCTTCTGTCGCCGATCTTTGCCGCCGGCGCGATGGCGCTGTCGTCGGTCTTCGTTCTTGGCAACGCGTTGCGTCTGCGCCGCTTTGTCCCCATTCAAGCCTGAAGGAGCCAGATCATGAACATTGGTGAAGCAGCAAAAGCCTCGGGCGTATCGGCAAAGATGATCCGCTACTACGAGTCCACCGGACTAATCCCTGCGGCAGGGCGCACCGGTTCGGGCTACCGCGTCTATTCCGACACGGAAGTGCAGATGCTGCGCTTCATCCGGCGCTCCCGCGACCTTGGATTTCCAGTCGAGAAAATCGAGGAACTGCTGGCCCTCTGGCGCGACCGGTCCCGCCAGAGTGGCGATGTAAAGCGTCTGGCACAGGAGCAGATCAACGGGCTGGAGCGGAAAATCAGCGAGATGCAGTCCATGATGGAAACCTTGCAACATCTTGCCGATGCATGCTGCGGGGATCATCGGCCAGATTGTCCAATTCTGGCTGACCTCGGGAATGGCCCTAGCCCCGTCAACAAGACTGGCCCTGCAAAGAAGACTGGTCTGCCTAGTTCAGGAAGAGTGACCAGTGCGCCCCCGTGCCATACCGCGACGTGACCCGCTCATGCTCAACGTCATCGTCTGAGCGTCTCTGCAGGAGCACGGAGACAGCGTGTCGAACACGAGCGTCTCTGATAGACAGCCTGCAACGCTGTCGGTCAAAGGCGGCCTGAACCGATGCTTGCCCTGACGGGTCTTTTCTTCGCAGCGTTGATCGCCGCAACGTTGATCCCAGCACAGTCCGAGGCCGTGCTTGTTGTACTGCTTCTCGCCGGGACACAGCCCGTTTGGTTGCTTCTTTTGGTCGCAACGGCGGGCAACGTCCTTGGTGCGGCGGTCAACTGGACCATCGGACGCTTTCTGATGCGCTTCTCCCACCATCCACGTTTCCCGTTTTCGGCACGGCAGGTTGTCCGGGCGCAGGGCTGGTATGGCCGTTGGGGATGGGTAAGTCTGTTCGGATCGTGGCTGCCGATCATCGGTGACCCTCTGACCTTAGCCGCAGGCATGATGCGGGAACCATTCTGGCGGTTCATTCTGGTGGTCACGCTTGCGAAGTTTGGTCGCTACGCCGCTCTTGCGTTCGTGACACTTGCGGCCGTTTGAGCGTCACTCATGTCACCCGCAAGGGATTGCCCAGATTACTGGGACCGCTGGCGCCCTTGGCCTTGCCGTTGTGAGCCTGCTGGCTTCCCGCGGAGACATCATTACGGCAACGGATGCTGCGGGGGCGATTTAGCAAGCTGCGCGCGGCGAGGAAAGCGCCAGCCCGGCGGGTCCATAAAGGTTTCGCTGCGACAATCCCTATGGAGCGCTATAGCACGTCAGCCGAGGCGGCCGGGCTAGTGGCCTTCCTTGCCTCTGACGACGCGGG
>JANPKV010000015.1:0-4280 GCA_031426185.1 Rhodobacterales bacterium
ATCCAGAGCACCATCGACAAACGCATGCGCCACCGGCGCGCGCTTGTGCGGATGCTGTTCGACTATTGGCAGACCGACCGGCTGGTTTTCTGCATCGACCCGGCCAGTGCGGAACTGATCCAGGATTTCAATCAGGACAAAGGCACGGTGCGGCTGCTGGAAATCGACTGCACCTTTACCGACGACTATCTGATCGGACATGCAAAGCGCGTCGGGCTGGCCAGCGACCGATCCGCAGGTCAGACCATCGAGCGGCTGCTGCCGACCATCCGCCACGACATGAAGTTCGAAAGCGACCGCTTGCGCGATCTGGGCCTGTCGGGGTACCGACGCATCCGCCAGGCCGCGTCGCTTGACGAAAATACCGTGCCCCTGGCCGAGTTTCTTGATATTTCGCTGGATCAGGCGCGCGACATCCTGTCGGCAGAGCATCTTTTTGCGGATTGATCCCATGGCATATGTATACGACCCGACCAATGTCTTTGCCCGCATCCTGCGGGGCGAAATTCCCAACAAGACCGTGATGGAAACGCCCCATACGCTGGTCTTTCACGACATCAGGGCGCAGGCGCCGGTGCATGTCCTGGTGATCCCCAAAGGCGCCTATGTCACGTTCGACCACTTCGCGGCCGAGGCAAGCGCGGACGAGATCGTGGATTTCCACCGCACCGCCGCCAAGGTGTGCCAGATGCTGGGGCTGGCAGGCCCAGAGGGATACCGGGGCATCACCAACGCCGGGATGAACGGACTGCAAGAGGTCCCGCACTATCACCTTCATATCCTGGGCGGCAGACCATTGGGGCGCCTGGTCGACCCAGCTTGAATCCGCACGGATCGGGTCGATTGTCGCGACCTGGTCCGGGCCGATCTCGCATCCAGGGTGATCAACGGTCGGCGCATCGTCAGCCGCGGGCATCGTCCCAGGCCGTCAGCCAGCGCTTCGGAGCGGCGTCTCGCCATTGCTGGATCAGCCGGGCGCGCGCCCAGCCTTCGTCGATACGACCCGCGCGGACAAGGATCAGGTTGTGCGGCACGTAGTGCGGGTGCAGCGCAAACGTGTCGGGGTCGGCATCCAGCAGCATCTCGCGTTCATCCCGTCCGCATTTGAAGACGGCGGCATCGACATAAGGCGACCACCAGCACCACATCTTGCCATGCGCTTTCAGACATTCGTTGCCCCAGGGATGATCGATGGTCACCTGCGGCAGGTCCAGGGACAGCGCGAAAGCTTTCAGCTTGGGCCAGTCGGCGATCAATGGAACGTCTCCCCCCGTTCCAGCATGGCCAGGTACCCGGCGATGCGCTTGGCGCGGGTTTCGGGACGCTTGGCGGTGGTCAGGCGGTAGTAGATTGCATATCGGTTCTGGGCGTTGAAAGTCGCATAGGTCGCTTTGGCGGCCGGGTTGGTTTCCAGCGCAGCAAGGAAGTCAGCGGGCATTTCGGCGCCCTTGCTGCCGGAATAGGTGCCATCCCAACGACCATCGGCCCAAGCGGCGTCTACCTGCGCCTGGCCTGCGGCGGTCATGCGACCCTCGGCGATCAGCTTTTCGGCGTGTGCGCGGTTTTTCTGGCTCCAGTTCGACCGTGGCTTGCGCGGGGTGAAGCGTTGCAGCCAATGCGCATCGCCGCCCGTCCGCTTGACCCCGTCGATCCAGCCCCAGGCCAGCGCCTCGATCACCGCCTCTTCCCAGGTGATGGACGCCATGCCGCTGCTTTTGCGATAAAGCTTGACCCAGACTTCGCGCGCGGAAGCGTGGTGCGCCTCAAGCCAGGCGGACCAGTCTGTGGGGGTGGCGAAAGGGATCGGCTCCATGCTGTCTTGTCAATGCGCGGCGGCCCAGCTTGTACCGGTCCCCGACTCCACCGCCAGATGAACGTTCAGCGCGACGGCCGGCGCAGAGGCGTTCTCCATGACGTCCCTGGCGATCGGGATCAGTCGGGGGGCGTCGGCCTCCGCAACCTCGAACAGCAGTTCGTCATGCACCTGCAGCAGCATCCTCGCGTCGATCCCCTTGATCGCGGCGGGCATCCGGATCATCGCGCGGCGGATCACGTCGGCGGCGGTGCCTTGAATGGGGGCATTGATGGCGGCGCGCTTGGCAAAGCCCGCAGCAGGCCCCTTGGCGTTGATTTCTGGCGTGTTGATTTTGCGACCGAACAGGGTCTGCACATAGCCGTTCGACTGCGCGAACTTGACGGTTTGCGACATGTATTCCCGGATGCCGGGGAAACGCTCGAAATAGCGGTCAATGAAGCCCTGCGCCTCGGCCCTCGGGATACGAAGGTTGCGTGCCAGGCCAAACCCGGAAATGCCGTAGATAACGCCGAAGTTGATCGCCTTTGCCTTGCGCCGGATGTCCGAGGTCATCTGGTTCAGCGGCACGTTGAACATCTCGGACGCGGTCAGGGCGTGGATGTCGATCCCTTGCTCAAAGGCGTGGCGAAGTTCGGGGATGTCGGCGATATGGGCCAGGATGCGCAGCTCGATCTGGCTGTAGTCAAGGCTCACCAGCACCCGCCCCTGAGGTGCGACAAAGGCCTCGCGGATGCGGCGGCCTTCCTCGGTGCGGATGGGGATGTTCTGCAGGTTCGGATCGGTGGAGGCCAGCCGCCCGGTATTCGCCCCGGCGATGGAATAGCTGGTATGGACGCGGCCCGTGTCGGGGTTGATCGCCAGCTGCAGCGCATCGGTATAGGTCGATTTCAGCTTGGCGATCTGCCGCCAGTCCAGGATGCGCGCCGCCAGCCGCGCCCCCTGGGGGTGGCTGTCTTCCAGCGTCGTGATGTCCTCAAGGATGTCCGCACCGGTGTTGTAGGCACCGGTCTTGCCCTGCGTGCCGTTCGGAATCTTCAGCCGGTCAAACAGGATCTCGCCCAGTTGCTTGGGTGAGCCTACGTTGAACTTGTCGCCGGCAAGGCCGTGGATCTCCTCCTCGAGCTGCACCAGTTTCTGCGCGAAGGCGTTGGACATGCGGTTCAGCGTATCGCGGTCGACCTGGATGCCTGCCATCTCCATGTCCGCCAGCACCGGGACCAGCGGGCGCTCCAGCGTCTCGTAGACCGTCGTGACACGCGCCCGGTGCAGTTGCGGCTTGAACAGCTGCCACAGGCGCAGTGTCACATCGGCATCCTCGGCCGCGTATTTGACGGCATCCTCGATGGCGACCCGATCAAAGGTGATCTGGCTCTTGCCCGAGCCAAGCAGCGTCTTGATCGAGACCGGCTGATAGCCGAGATAGCGGTCCGACAGCGCGTTCATCCCGTGCAGCGTAAGGCCCGCATGCATCGCATAAGACATCAGCATCGTGTCCTCGATCGGGGCCATGCGGATGCCAAGCCGGGCGAGGATCTTCCAGTCGTATTTCATGTTATGCGCGATCTTCAGGATCGCGGGGTCTTCCAGCACCGGTTTCAGCGCGGCGAGGGCTTGATCCAGGGGGATCTGTCCCTCGACCAGCTCCGACGACCCGAACAGATCGCCGCCGCCCTGCCTGTGGCCCACGGGGATATAGCAGGCCATTCCCGCCTTGACCGACAGCGAGATACCGACAAGCTCGGCGCGCATCTCGTCCAGCGCGGTTGTTTCGGTGTCGATGGCGACATGGCCGATATCGCGGATCTGGGCGATCCACCGGTCAAGCGCGGCCATGTCGCGGACGCATTCGTAGGCCGACAGATCGAACACCTGCACCGTCGGCGCGGCGGCGATCGGGTCGTCCGGCTGCGGCGCGGAGACAAGGTCGGCCGGCGCGGGGGCTGCGATCTTCAGGCGTTCCGCGACCCGGCGGGTAAGGGTCCGGAACTCCATCCGGTTCAGGAACTCCATGATCACGTCGGGTTCGGGCAGCTTTACCGACAACTCATCCAGCGTCAGCCCGACCTCCATGTCGGTCTTGAGCGACACTAGCTGCTTGGAGATGCGGATCTGGTCGGCGAACAGCGTCAGTGCCTCGCGGCGCTTGGGCTGCTTGATTTCGCCGGCGCGGGCAAGAAGGGTTTCCAGATCGCCATATTCCTGGATCAGCAGCGCGGCGGTCTTGGTGCCGATGCCGGGCGCGCCGGGGACGTTGTCGACGCTGTCGCCCGACAGCGCCTGCACATCGGCGACACGGGCAGGCTCCACCCCGAATTTCTCGAACACCTCGTCGGGGCCGATCATCCTGTCCTTCATCGGGTCGCGCATCACGATGCCGGGGCGGACAAGCTGCATCAGGTCCTTGTCGGACGAGATGATGCAGGCCGTGCCGCCCGCGCTGACCGCCTGGCAGGCCAACGTGGCG
>JANPKV010000016.1:0-36547 GCA_031426185.1 Rhodobacterales bacterium
TCCACCGGCTTCAAGACCGGACCGGATTCGATCAGCTACCCGCCCAAGATATTCTCGTCCCCCTCGATCGAGGGTTATGTGAACCTGTTCACCGACCGCACCCGTGCGACGCCCGAGCAACTTGCCACCATGCCGCCGCCCGCGAACTTTGCCGAAGAAATCGTGCAACGCCGGGGCGAGGTGATCACCGGCCCGTCCCGCTTTGGCGAACGGTTCCTGAATTCGGTCATCATCGGCTTTGGCTCCACGGCGCTGTCGATCTTCCTCGGCACGCTGGCCGCCTATGCTTTCAGCCGCTTCAAGGTGCCGCTCAAGGACGACCTTCTGTTCTTCATCCTGTCGACCCGGATGATGCCGCCCATCGCCGTGGCAATCCCGATTTACCTCATGTACCGCCAACTTGGCCTGTCAGACACCCATCTGGGGATGATCTTCCTCTATACCGGGGTGAACATCTCCCTCGCCGTCTGGCTCCTGAAGGGGTTCATCGACGAGATCCCGCGCGAATACGAAGAGGCCGCACTGATCGACGGCTACACCCGCTTTCAGGCCTTCCGCAAAGTGGTGCTGCCGCAGGCCGCCACGGGCATCGCCTCGACCGCGATCTTCTGCCTGATCTTCGCCTGGAACGAATACGCCTTCGCTGTCCTCCTCACCTCGGGCAACGCCCAGACCGCGCCGCCCTTCATCCCCACGATCATCGGCGTCGGCGGCCAGGACTGGCCCGCCGTGGCCGCCGGGGCGACGCTGTTCCTGCTGCCCGTCATGATCTTCACCATCCTTTTGCGCAAACATCTCTTGCGCGGGATCACCTTCGGGGCGGTGCGCAAATGACCTCCTTGCTTTTCATCTGTCTGAAAATATCCCCGCCGGAGGCATCCGACGGCAGGTGTCGGAGCCTCCGGCCAGGATGCGTGCCCAAAGACAGAAGGGCCAGGACATGAGCACGTTTTTGTCCGGCCTGCTGCGCTTTCGTCGCGGCCCCTGGGAGATGCTGGCCACCGTGCTGATCGCGTTGGGCGTAGTGATGCTGATGCAACCCTTCTTTCTCTGGGCCTATACCTGGTCTTTCCTTGTGACCCTTGTAGGCACGGTGATGTTCATCATCACCAGCCATTTTCCGGAATGAGGCGCATGAACTGCCCTGACCCCTTCTCCCGATACCAGACGCGCGTCATCCCGGACTTGATCCAGGGTTCCGACGACCAAAGGACCTTCTGAATGGCCGAAATCGTCATCCACAACCTGCGCAAGGAATTCGGCGCTTTCACCGCCGTGAAGGGCTCATCCTTCACCATCAGGGACGGCGAGTTCTTCATGCTCCTCGGCCCGTCGGGCTGCGGCAAGACCACCACCTTGCGCATGATCGCCGGGCTGGAACTGCCGACCTCGGGCCAGATCCTGATCGATGGCGAGGATGTCAGCCAAAAGCCCGCCAGCCAGCGCGACATCGCCATGGTCTTTCAGATGTTCGCGCTCTATCCGCATATGAACGTGCGGAAAAACATCAGCTATCCGCTGGTCAGCCAAGGCATGCCGCGCGCGCAGGTTGCCGCCAAGGTGGCGGAGGTCGCGCGCATTCTTGGCATCGGCGATATCCTCGACAAGCCGGTTGGCGGCCTGTCCGGCGGCGACCGTCAGCGCGTGGCGCTTGGCCGCGCCATCGTGCGCAACCCCAAGGCCTTCATGATGGACGAGCCCCTCGGCGCGCTGGATGCCGAGTTTCGCGAGCACATGGCCGAGGAACTGCGCGCGCTGCATGACCGAATGGGGGCGACGACGGTCTATGTGACGCATGACCAGCTGGAGGCGATGCAGATGGGCGACAAGATCGTGGTGATGAACCACGGCGTTGTCGAACAGTTCGGCACGCCGCAGGACATCTATGACCATCCCGCCACGATGTTTGTCGCCGACTTCATCGGCTCGCCGTCGATGAACTTTCTGCGGTTCGAGGGGACCTTCACCGGTGGGGATCGGTCCGTCACCCTGGGCGATACCGTGATCGCTTTGCCGGAACTGCACGACGAGGCCAGCCCCCGCCGCCTTGCGCTGGGGGTGCGCCCGGAACATGTGACGCTGACCGACGCGGCCCCCTATCGCGGGAAGATCCTGGCAACGGAATATCTTGGCACCACCCAGATCGTGACGCTGTCCACGCCGAACGGCACCATCAAGGCCCGCGCTGCCGCAGCGCAGGCGGCCCGTGTCGGCGATACTGTCGGGCTCGATTTCCGCAGCCAGACGCTGGCGCTGTTTGATGTCCAGTCTGGGCGCGCCTTTGCCACGGCAGCCAATGCAGGGGTGCATCATGGCTGAGGTCGTCCTGTCAAACCTGTCGAAATCCTTTGGCGCCACCAAGGCGCTGCAGGATGTCAGCCTGACCATTCCGGATGGGTCCTTCGTCGTCCTTCTTGGTCCTACCGGTGCGGGCAAGACCACCACCCTTCGGCTGATTGCGGGGCTTGAAAAGCCCGACTCGGGCGACATCCGCATCGCTGGCGCCTCTGTCGCGCTTGAAACCCCTGCCCAGCGCGATGTGGCGATGGTATTCCAGCAATACTCGCTTTACCCCCATCTGACCGTTCGCGACAACCTCGCCTTTCCGCTGCGATCCCCCATCATCGCGATGCCCGAACCTGACATCACCAAACACGTCCAGAAGGTGGCCGACGTCCTGCGCATCGCGCACAAGCTGGACAACAAGGCCACGGCCCTGTCGGGCGGCGAGATGCAGCGCGTGTCGATCGGGCGGGCCCTGGTGCGCAATCCACGCATCTATCTGATGGACGAGCCGCTTTCCTCGCTTGATGCCAAGCTGCGCGCCGACCTGCGGGTGGAACTCAAACGCATCCATGCCGAGCTTGGCGCCACCTTCCTTTACGTCACGCATGACCAGATCGAGGCGATGACCATGGCCACCCATGTCGGCGTTCTCGACCAGGGTCGCCTTGTCCAGTTCGGCTCTCCGCGCGACATCTACGAAGACCCGGTCAGCACCTATGTCGCCAGCCGCCTTGGTCAGCCGCGCATGACCTTGCTGCCGGCCGATGCCTTTGGCCCGCCCCGCCCCGGCGCCACCCTGATCGGTCTGCGGCCGGAAAACATCCGCCAGGGGTCCGGCCCGTCCGCCACGGTCCGCCGTGTCGAACGCCTTGGCGATCAGACGCGCCTCCATCTGACCATGGGCATCCATGAGATTGTCACGCTTGCCGACGCCCATACCCCGCTTGGGCCAGACGACATCATTCAGATCCATCCCGAAAACCCGCTCTGGTTTGATGCCAGCGGCAACCGCATCCGTTGAGGAGACCCCGCGATGAAGCAGTTTATGAATGCCAAGGACACGCTGGTCACCGAGGCCATCGACGGCCTTCTGCGCGCATCTGGGGACAGGCTCGCGCGGCTGGACGGCTATCCCCATATCAAGGTCGTCGTGCGCGCCGACTGGGATAAATCGCGGGTCGCCCTGGTGTCAGGTGGCGGGTCCGGGCATGAGCCCGCGCATGCAGGCTTTGTCGGCATGGGGATGTTGACGGCGGCCGTTTGCGGCGATGTCTTCGCCAGCCCGTCAGTCGATGCGGTGCTGGCGGGGATTTTGGCCGTCACCGGCAAGGCCGGCTGCCTTTTGATCGTCAAGAACTACACCGGCGACCGTCTGAACTTCGGGCTTGCGGCCGAACGCGCCCGCGCCTTTGGACTGAAGGTGTCGATGGTCATCGTCGATGACGACGTGGCCTTGCCTGATCTGCCCCAGGCGCGCGGCGTCGCGGGGACGCTTTTCGTCCACAAGATCGCCGGCGCGATGGCCGAGGCCGGTCAGGACCTTGAAACCATTACCACGACTGCCAGACGCGTGATCGCCAACGCCGTCACCATCGGCATGAGCCTTGATACCTGCACCGTCCCGGGCAACCCCAAAGAAGATCGGATCGGCGCCGGCATGGCTGAACTGGGCTTGGGCATCCATGGCGAGGCGGGGGTGGAGCAGATCGACTTTGACGGCGCCCGGACCGCGATGACCCGGGTGATCGACCGGCTCACCCCCCATACGGGTGCTGGCCCGCTGGTGGCGATCCTGAACAACCTCGGCAGCACCACCCCGCTGGAGATGTCGATCCTGACCGAGGAGCTGGCGCGCTCCTCTCTCGGCTCTCGCGTGACGCATATCGTGGGCCCGGCCCCCATGATGACCTCGCTGGACATGCACGGGTTTTCCGTGTCGCTGCTGCCAGCGACCTCGGATGAGCGTGCGGCCCTGGCGGCCCCCGTCGCCCTGCTCGCCTGGCCCGGCCTGTCGGTTTTGGGCGAGGTTGCGGTTCGCCCCCTTCCCGATGGTCTGGCCCCCATCCAGCCGTTGCCGTCAGCGCATCCCGCGCGCCGCGCGCTGATCGCGCAATGCTGTCACGCCCTGATCGCGTCGGAGGCAGTCTTGAACGCGCTCGATGCGCGGTCCGGTGACGGCGATACGGGCAGTACCCTTGCCGGGGCCGCCCGCGCGCTGGACGCCGCGCTGGACCGGTTGCCCCTTGCCGACACCACGCAATTGTTCCGCGCCATCGGCGTGGAATTGTCGCAGACGATGGGTGGTTCGTCCGGCGTGCTGCTGGCCATCTTCTTCGCCGCCGCCGGGGACGCCAGCGCCAGCGGCAAAAGCTGGATCGGAAGCTTGAGCGAGGGCCTGGACCGGGTGATGCAGGTCGGCGGGGCCGAGCCCGGCCACCGCACCATGATCGACGCACTGGCCCCGGCACTGGCGGCCCTGCCGCAGGGGATCAAGGCGGCGGCTGTGGCGGCACGGGAAGGCGCGGATGCGACCGCCCTGATGACGCGCGCCAAGGCGGGCCGCGCGAGTTATCTTGGGGTGGACCGGCTGAAAGGGCACAACGATCCCGGGGCGGAAGGTGTGGCAAGGTTGCTGGAGGATCTGGCGGGGTGAGGCGGAGCCTCGCTCCCGCCCCACCAACATTTCACGGCATGATCTCGAACCGGTCCACGTCCACCATCCCCATATCGGTGATCTTCAGATGCGGGATCACGGGCAGGGCCAGGAACGCCAACTGCAGGAACGGCTCTTCGAGCACCACGCCGAGCCCCTTCGCAGCCGCCCGCAAGGCGACGAGCGCGTCGCGCACGGCCTCGAACGGCTCCAGGCTCATCAGCCCGGCCACCGGCAGCGCCAGTTCCGCCAGCACGCGGCCCCCTTCGACGACCACGAACCCGCCCTCGATCTCGATCAGGCGGTTCGCGGCCAGCGCCATGTCGGCGTAATCCGCCCCCACCACGGCGATGTTGTGGTGGTCGTGGCAGACGGTTGAGGCGATTGCCCCGCGCTGCAACCCGAAGCCCTGCACGAACCCCGTGGCACGGTTGCCGTTCTTTCCATGCCGTTCGATGATCGCGATCTTGATCAGGTCGCGGGCGATGTCGGGGCGTTTGTCGCCCTCTGTCGGGGGAATATCGAACGTCAGATGCGGGGTGATGATCTTGCCGGGCAGGATGCCGATCACCGGCGTTTCGGTGCGGTTGCCGCCCGTGCGGAAGTGGCTGGCCTCGACCGGCGCCGCCTTGACCGAGCGTCGTCCCACGGGCGCGATGATCGCCCGGCCCGCAAAGGCCGCAGCGTCGGCGACCACACCGCCTGCAAGCACCATTGCGGCATGGCACCCTTCGAGGCTGTCGATCACGGCAATATCGGCGCGTTTGCCCGGCGCGATCAGGCCCCGATCCTTCAGCCCGAACGCCTCGGCCGCAGAAAGGCTTGCTGCGCGGTAGACGGCAAGCGGCGGACACCCCAATGCGATGGCGGTGCGGATCATGTGATCGAGATGGCCATGCTCGGCAATGTCGAGCGGGTTGCGGTCATCGGTGCACAGGCAAAGAAAGGGGGCGTGCCGTTCGGTCAGCAGCGGGGCCAGCGCCACAAGGTCCTTGCTGACCGACCCCTCACGGATCAGGACCCGCAGGCCCTTGCGCAGTTTCTCAAGCGCTTCGTCATAACTGGTCGCCTCATGTTCGGTGCGGATTCCGGCGGCGATGTATCCGTTCAGGTCGTTGCCGCGCAGCAGCGGCGCATGTCCGTCGATATGGCGCCCCCGGAACGCCTGCAGCATGTCGATACAGCCGGGATCCTTGGCGAGAACCCCGGGAAAGTTCATGAGTTCGGCCAGCCCGATCCCGGCGGGATGGTCGATAAAGGGCACCAGATCGGCCGCAGTCAACCGCGCACCGGCGGTCTCCATATGGGTCGAGGGCACGCAGGACGACAGCTGCACCTTGATCGACATCAGCGTATGCGCGGCAGCGTCAAGGAAATAGCGGATGCCCGGCACCCCCAGCACATTGGCAATCTCGTGCGGGTCGCAGATCGCCGTCGTCACCCCGCGCGGCGTGACGCAGCGGTCGAATTCGAACGGCGTGACGCAGGAGCTTTCGATATGCAGATGCGTGTCGATGAAGCCCGGGACGAGAATTTTCCCCGAAACATCGATCACCTGCCGTCCTTCATAGTCGCCGAACACGCCCACGATCGTGTCGCCGCAAATGGCCACATCCGTCGCCACCAGATCGCCCGTGATCAGGTCCAGCACCCGCCCCCCGCGCAGCACGATATCGGCGGGCGACAGCCCCCGGCCCTGGTCGATCAGATCATGCAGATGGGGTGTCATCAGGCTCTCCTTTGCGCTTTGAGCAAACTGCATGGCGGCCATGCCGTCCAGAGCCTTGCAACCGGGCGGACGACATGATCCACGATAATCCATGGCCGAAGCATCCCTACAGCGCCCCCTGCGCGGAATCGCCCTGAAAGTGGCGTCGGTCGTCTGCTTCATTGTCATGGCGTCCATGATCAAAGTGACGGCCGCGCATGTCCCTGCCGGTCAGACGGTCTTTTTTCGCTCGTTCTTCGCTATTCCGGTGATCGTCGTCTGGCTGGCCATGCGCCACGAACTGTCGACGGGATTTCGCGCGCGCGCGCCTGCGGGGCATTTCTGGCGCGGGCTGATCGGCACCGTGTCGATGGGTCTGGGATTTGCGGGTCTTGGATATCTGCCGCTGCCAGAGGTGACGGCCATCGGCTATGCCGCCCCGCTCATGACGGTGGTCTTTGCCGCGATGTTCCTCGGCGAAGAGGTGCGCGCTTTTCGGATCGCTGCCGTTGCCCTTGGCGTGATCGGCGTGATGATCGTGCTTTCGCCGCGCCTGACGATTCTGGACCCGGGCGCCGCCAGCCACCGCGAGGCATTTGGCGCCGCGCTGGTGCTTGGCGCGGCCGTCTTCACCGCGCTTGCGCAGGTGTTCGTGCGCAAGCTGGTGATGACCGAAAAGACGCCCGCCATCGTCTTTTGGTTTTCCGTGACGGCGTCGGTGCTTGCGCTGGCCACCTTGCCCTTTGGCTGGGTGTGGCCGACGCCCTGGGAAACCACGTTGCTGGTGACTGCCGGGTTGCTTGGGGGCATCGGACAGATCTTCCTGACGTCCAGCTACCGCGAGGCGGATGCGTCGCTGGTGGCCCCGTTCGACTACGTCTCGATGCTGTTTGCGCTGGTCATCGGCTATTTCGTGTTCGCCGAGGTTCCGACCTGGACGATGCTGGGCGGGGCGGCACTGATCGTCATCGCCGGCATCCTGATCATCTGGCGCGAAAGCCAGCTGGGGTTGGAGCGTGCGCGCCAGCGCAAGGCAATGACGCCGCAGGGTTAGGCGTCGCGCGGGGCGTTTGCGTCGATCAGATAGCGCTGCGACAGGGGGACCGCCGCTGCTCCCAGGGCGCGGGCACCGGCGCCGATGGTGCCCTCGCGGATGCGCGGCTCGGTGATCCCGGACAGATCCAGCCGGCGCAGCGCGGTCCTCGTGGCGGTGGTGACTGCGGCACGCATCTCGACCGGCATCCAGCCGTCGATGAGCACGCATTCCAGTTCCAGCAGGGTTGCAGCGCTGAGGATGGCACTTGCCAGCCCCTCGGCGGCGCGGTGGATCCAGGGTGCCAGGATGTCGTCGGCCACGTCCCACCCGTCCGGGCGTTCCCACAACTGGTCCGAACTTTGTCCGCCCGCCTCCATCGCATGACCCAGGGTCGACAGCGACGCCACCGACAGCAGCCTGCCCATGCGCCCATCGGGTCCGGGGACCGGCATTGGCCCCACGCCCGCGGCGTTGCCGGTGCGTCCGGTAAAGAGCTGGCCGTTCAGCACAAGACCGCCACCGATGAAATAGCCAAAGTAGAAATAGAGGAAATCCTTGGGCCGATCGCCGGTGCCAAAGACAAGTTCCGCCCCGCAGGCCGCCGTCGCATCGTTCTGCACATAGACCGGCATCCCCGACAACGCCGCGAGTTCGGCCTGCACATCACGGTCGCGCCAGGCATCCATTTCGCTTTGCGGTGCGCCGATATACTGGACCCAATTCCAAAGCTGAAAGGGCATCGCGACGCCCATGCCGCTGATCCGGCCGCGCAAGGCGGGTGGCAGACTGGCGGTCAATTCAGGCAAGGCCCCGGTCATGAAGGCCATGACCGCATCGGGGGTCGGATAGCGGTAGACCTGCCGCCGGGTACCGCGCACGCGGCCGGTAAAGTCGATCAGGATCAGGTCCGCCGAGCGCCGACCGATCTTGAGCCCGAAAAAGAAGGCTCCGTCCGCGTCCAGTGACATCGGCACCGAGGGTTGACCGATGCGCCCCCGCACCGGTTCCCCCCGCAGCAACAGGCCATCCTGTTCAAGCGCCCGCATGATCACCGACACGGTTTGCGCAGACAGACCCGTGAGGCGGGCAATGTCGGATTTTGCCAGCGCGCCTTGCTGACGCACAAGACTGAGGACAAGCCGTTCGTTATGGGCGCGCATGCCCGACTGGTTGGACCCGCGTCTGGAGGCATCTTCACCGACAAGCTTTTCGGCGATGAAGTCAGGCCCGGTCCGCATCATGTGCCCGTTGCTGACTGCGGCACGATCACGCCCTTGCGCAGGATCACGTTGGCATAAAGTGCGGCTTCGCTGGTTGCGACGACGGTGTGGGCGGCGCGGATGCGGGGGTACAGCGCCTCGCCGTCAAGGGCCATGGGCATGAAACCCGGAGCGAGCCTGTGGCAGCAACTGTCGATCTGGTGGTGGATGGGGTCGGTCATGGCCGGGTCGTTTCCGGACCCCGCGCGAAAGATCGCGTGCGGTGTGGAGCGGTCCAGCGGCAGGACACGCAGGATCGCCTCCAGCAAGACCAGCACGCCATGGCCATCCGCCCGCACCAGACGGCGCGCGTGGTCCTGTGCCGGATAGTTGCCATCGACCAGCGCGATTTCGTCGCCGTGGCCCATGGCACGCAAAGTATACAAAAGGTCCGGCCCAAGAATAGCAGGCAACCCGATCAACATGGTGTGGCGGCTCCTCCCGCATGTGCAAGACATGCCCGTTTGTCAGGGCATTTGTTGCTGGCACAGCGTACAGACTGCGGTCCAAATGCCGACCTGTCAATAATAAATCAGAGTGATTTAAATATCTTGACGTAGCACAGGGAATCAGGTTTTGTGACGCTACCGCAGCGGGAGGTTCGTCTGCGCACAGTTTCTACGATGGGCGACAAAGCCCAAAACCCTTGGGAGGATACCACATGAAATTCAAAGCTGCAGCCCTTTCGGGCGCCGCTGCTCTTGCCATGCTGGCAGGGTCGGCCTTTGCGGAATCGCATTCCGGCGGCCTCGCTTGCCTGATCACCAAGAACAACACCAACCCCTTCTTCGTGAAGATGAAAGAGGGCGCCGAAGCTGCCGCAACCGCCGCCGGTCTGGAATTCCAGGCCTATGCCGGTGAAAAGGACGGCGACGCCGCCCCGCAGATCACCGCCATCGAGAACTGCGTTGCCGCTGGCGCCAAGGGGATCCTGATCACGCCGTCGAACGACAGCGTCGGCCCGGCTCTCAAGGACGCCCGCGCTGCCGGCATCCTGGTGATCGCCCTCGACACGCCGCTGGCTGATACCGAAGCCCAGGACATCACCTTTGCGACCGACAACTTCGAAGCCGGCGTCCTGATCGGCAAATGGGCCGCCGCAACGATGGGCGAAGGGGCTGCCACCGCCAAGATCGGCATGCTCGACATCAACAAGGACAACATCTCGGTTGACGTCCAGCGCAACACGGGCTTCCTGACCGGATTTGGCATCGAAGTGCCGGACCTGACCGTGCTTAGTTCGGAAACCGATCCGCGCGTCATCGGCCACGAAACCTCGGACGCGAACCCCGAAGGCGGTCTGCGCGCGATGGAAACGCTGCTGGCCAAGGACCCCGACATCAACGTGGTCTACACGATCAACGAACCGGCAGCCGAAGGTGCCTTCCAGGCGCTGAAAAACGCCGGCAAGGAAGGCCAGGCGATCATCGTTTCGGTTGACGGCGGCTGCCCCGGCGTTGCTGCGGTCAAGTCCGGCGTCATCGGTGCCACCTCGCAGCAGTACCCGCTGAAGATGGCCTCGCTTGGCATCGACGCGATCGCCGCGTTTGCCAAGGACGGCACCAAGCCGACCGTCACCGAAGGCCTGTCGTTCTACAACACCGGTGTGAACCTGGTGACCGACAAGCCCGCCGAAGGTGTGCCGTCGATCGACACCACCGAGGGCACTGCACTCTGCTGGGGCTAAGGCCCTAGAACATCTGGCTTGATTTAGAGAAGGGCGGCTTTACAGTCGCCCTTCTGCATAAAGGGGAACGACGACGCGCCGGGACAACGGATCGGCGCGCAAGTGTCCTGCAGCACAAGGGGGGTAATGACAAATGAGTGCCAACGAAGCACCGACAAAAACCATTTCGGATTTCGAGGCGAACCTTGCCAAGGCAGACACTGCCGTCGCCTCGTTCGAAAAAGATGACCGGTCGCCGATCTTTGTCATTCGCAATATCCTGCGCCGCAGCCCAACACTTATTCCGGCGCTCGTGCTGCTGATATCAATCGCCGCCTTCAGCATCATCGCGCCGCGCTTTTTCGGGATGGGCGCGCTGTCGACGGTTCTGAAACAAACGACCGTCACGGGCTTTATCGCCTTGGCACAGACGCTGATCATCCTGACGGCGGGGATCGACCTCTCGGTCGGCGCGATCCTTGTCATCAGTTCGCTGATCATGGGCAACCTTGCCGTGGTGTCCGGCGTTCCCGTGGTCCTTGCCATCCTGATCGGCATCCTGTTCGGCGGCCTGATGGGTCTGCTCAACGGCGTCCTGGTCGCCAAGATCAAGCTGCCGCCGTTCATCGTGACACTGGGCACGCTGTCGATCTTCAACGCCCTGAAGCTGTGGTATTCGCAGTCCGAATCCATCCGAAATGTCGATATCGAGGCGCAGGCGCCCGACCTGCTCTGGTTCGGTCAGGGGTTCAATTTCGGGGGCGCGTCGCTGAGTTACGGGGGCATCGCGCTGATCGTGCTGGCCGCGATCTTGTGGTACGTGCTGAACCATACCGCCTGGGGCAGGCATGTGCATGCCATCGGCGATGACCCCGATGCGGCCATGCTGTCGGGGATCCGCGTCGACCGCACGCTGATCTCGGTCTATGCGGTCGCGGGCCTCATCTGCGGATTTACCGCCTGGATCGCCATCGGACGTGTGGGGTCGGTGTCGCCCATCGCGTTCGACACCGTCAACCTTGGGTCGATCACCGCCGTGGTGATCGGGGGCACGTCGCTGTTCGGGGGGCGCGGGTCGATCATCGGCTCGGTTCTGGGGGCCTTCATCGTGGGTGTTTTCAACACCGGGCTGTCTTTGGCAGGCGTGGATGACTACTGGCAACTGTTCGCGGCGGGCTGCCTTGTCATCATCGCCGTGGCTTTGGACCAATGGCTGCGGAGGGCTTCGCAATGACCGTGCAACCCATTCTCGAGGCGCGGGGTCTGATGAAGCGCTATGGCACGGTCGTCGCCATGAGCGGGTGCGATTTCGCGCTTTATCCGGGTGAGATCATCGCCGTCATCGGCGACAACGGCGCGGGCAAGTCGACCTTGATCAAGGCCTTGTCGGGGGCGGTGGTCCCAGACCACGGCGACATCCTCTTGGACGGCAAGCCCGTGCACTTCAAGTCGCCGGAAGATGCGCGCGCCCTGGGGATCGAGACTGTCTATCAGAACCTGGCGATGTCGCCTGCGCTGTCCATTGCCGACAACATGTTTCTGGGGCGCGAATTGCGCGCGCCGGGGATCCTGGGGTCGGTGTTTCGCAAGATGGACCGTGCGCGGATGGAAAAGTTTGCCCGCGACAAGCTGAGCGAGCTTGGTCTGATGACGATCCAGGACATTACCCAGCCGGTGGAAACCCTGTCGGGTGGCCAGCGGCAGGGTGTCGCCGTGGCTCGGGCGGCGGCGTTCGGATCCAAGGTGGTGATCCTTGACGAACCGACAGCGGCGCTTGGCGTCAAGGAAAGCCGTCTGGTGCTGGAACTGATCCGTGACCTGCGCGCGCGGCATCCCGATCATTCTGATCAGCCACAACATGCCGCATGTGTTTGAGGTCGCTGATCGCATCCATATCCACCGTCTTGGCCGCAGGCTTTGCGTCATCAAGCCGTCGGACTATTCCATGTCTGATGCTGTGGCCTTCATGACAGGGGCAAAGCTGCCTGAGGGCGTGACAGAGCAGGCATGACACCCCAAGACCTCGCCGACCTGATCCGGACCCGGGCAAAAGATCACACGCGCCGGTTCATGGTTGCCGTCGCGGGCCCGCCCGGGGCCGGCAAATCGACGGTTGCTGCCGAGCTGGTCCAGTTAATCGGTGCCGGCGCGCGCGTCGTGCCGATGGACGGGTTCCATTATGACGACAGCGTATTGAACGCGCGGGGTCTTCGCGCGCGCAAAGGCGCGCCGGAGACCTTCGACGTCGCGGGTTTTGCCAATCTGGTGACGCGCCTTGCTGCTGAGCCCGAGGTGGCGATTCCGATCTTTGACCGCAGCATGGAACTGTCGCGTGCCGCCGCAGACATCGTTGGCCCCGAGGACCGCATCCTGGTGTTCGAAGGCAATTATCTGCTGCTGGATGAAGATCCCTGGCGCGCACTTGGCCCCCGCTTTGATCTGACCGTGATGCTGGACGTCACCGAGGCCGAACTGATCCGTCGCCTGACTGCGCGCTGGCTGCATTACGGCAAGACGCCCCAAGCGGCGGCCGACTGGATTGCCTCAAACGACCTGCCGAATGTCCGCCGCGTCTTGCAAGGATCGCGGCCTGCGGACATAAGTGTTCCAAACGAGTAGGCTAGACGCTCCTGCGAGGTTGAAATACGGGGCATCGTCTACACATCCCACCGAGACGACGCCGACGCACCTTCCCATCACGCCGACGAGGACAACAGCACCGAATGTCGCTAGCCCTGATCGCAGCGCTACCGTTTCTCGGGGCAATCCTTTGCAGTCTGGCCATCCGCTGGGGCCGCGCGGCCTGCGCCGTCGTGGCCGGTCTGGTTTCGGCGGCGGCCTTGTCGGGCATCCTGGCCCACGCCCCCGGGGTTCTCGATGGTCAGACCGTCCGTACCCAGATCAACTGGATGCCAGCGCTGGGCCTGAACGCCAACTTCATGCTGGACGGGCTGGGGCTTTTGTTTGCGATCCTGATCCTGGGGATCGGGGTCCTGATCATTCTTTATGCGCGGTTCTATCTGTCGGCCAAGGATCCTGCAGGGCAGTTCTATACCTATCTGATGCTGTTTCAGGGCGCGATGCTGGGCATCGTTCTGTCCGACAACATCCTGTTGCTGCTCATTTTCTGGGAACTGACATCGCTGTCTTCGTTCCTGCTGATCGGGTATTGGAAACATCTGCCCGAGGGGCGTCAGGGGGCGCGGATGGCGCTGGCGGTCACCGGCGGCGGGGGCCTCGCGATGATCGCGGGCATGTTGATCCTGGGCCAGATCGCAGGCAGCTATGACCTGAGCGTGATCCTGACACAAAAGGACGCGATACAGGCAAGCCCGCTTTACCTGCCAGCCTTGATCCTGATCCTCTTGGGGGCGTTCACCAAATCGGCGCAGTTTCCGTTCCATTTCTGGCTGCCGCACGCGATGGCGGCCCCGACGCCGGTGTCGGCCTATCTGCATTCGGCAACGATGGTGAAGGCCGGCCTTTTCGTGATGGCGCGGATGTGGCCGGTATTGGCGGGCACCCCGGAATGGTTCTGGATCGTGGCGACGACAGGCCTTGTCACCATGGTCATGGCGGCCAAGATCGCGCTGTTCAAGGACGACCTGAAGGCGGTTCTCGCGTTTTCCACCGTCAGCCATCTGGGACTGATCACGATGCTTTTGGGGTTCGGCACCAAGGCAGCGGCGATCGTGGCGGTCTTTCACATCATCAACCATGCGACCTTCAAGGCGGCTCTCTTCATGCTGGCAGGGATCGTGGATCACGAGGCACATACCCGCAGCTTGCGGCGGCTGGGGGGATTGCGCACCCTGATGCCGGTCACCTTTGCGCTGACCGCACTCGCCAGCCTGTCGATGGCAGGCATCCCGCCGCTGAACGGCTTTCTCAGCAAGGAAATGATGCTTCAGGAAGCGGCCGCTACCGTCTGGCTGACCCCATGGGCGATGGGTCTGCTGGCGACGGCGGGCGCGCTTTTGTCCGTTGCCTACAGTTTCCGGCTGTTGGCGCACGGTTTTCTTGGGCCGGTCCGCAGCGACTATCCCCATGCCCCGCACGATCCGGGGCCGGGCTTGTGGCTGGCCCCGGCGCTGCTGGTCGGTCTCGTGCTGGCAATCGGTGTCGCGCCAATGCTGACGGCCGCGTGGCTGGTCAATGCAGCCGCTGGTGCCGTCACGGGCACTGTCGTGGAGACGCATATCTATCTTTGGCACGGGCTGGGAGCTGCGGCGTTGTGGATGTCGCTGGCGGCAGTCGGGGGCGGTCTTGCCACGCTCGGGCTCTATCCCCGCCTGCGAAAGGCATGGGACGACACCCCCCGCCCCGAGGCGAAAATCGTGTTTGACGGCGCGGTGATGGCACTTACCGGCCTGGCGCGGCGGATCACCGACGGGCTGCATGACGGGGGCTTTGCGCGGATGGGCGTGGTGGCACTTGCCGTCATCGTCGCGGGCTCTGCGGCCGCATTCCTGACATCCAGCCACGCGCCCGGTAGCCGGACCATGCTGACTGTCACGCCTGCGGTGGCGGTTGTCTGGATCGTCATCATGACGGCGATGTTTGCAGCCCTGCGGTTTCATCGCGACCGGCTTTTCGCGTTGATCCTGACAGGCATCGTGGGGTTGTTGGTAGCCGTTGGATTTGCCTATCTTTCCGCGCCCGATCTTGCCCTGACGCAACTGACGGTGGAGGTGGTGACGGTCCTTCTGATGCTGATCGCGCTGAATTTCCTGCCCAAGCAAACACCCGTCGAAAGCAGCATGGCGCGGCGTCTGCGCGATGGCGCAGTTGCTGCGATCACGGGCGTCGGTGCGGCCCTGCTGACCTTTGCCCTAATGACGCGCGACGCGGCCTTTGCGCCGATTTCGGCCTTTCACCTTGCGCAATCCAAGCCGGGCGCAGGCGGCACCAATGCAGTCAACACGATCATCGTGGATTTTCGCGGCTATGACACGTTCGGCGAGATCATCGTGCTGGGGATCGCGGCGCTTGTCATCTTTGCTCTGACCGAGACGATTCTGCACAATCGCGATGCGGTGGCGGCGCTGAAACGTGAAGGCAGGGCGTCGCGCGCGGGCGACCGTCAGCCGATGATGCTGGCCGTGGCGACCCGGTTCCTCTTGCCACTGACCTTGATCGTCGGGGCCTACCTGTTCCTGCGCGGGCACAATCTGCCTGGGGGCGGGTTCGTGGCGGGGCTGGTGGTGGCCATCGCGTTTCTGGTGCAGTTCATCGGGTCGGGTTTCGCCTGGTCACAGGCGCGCCAGCGCCTTGATCATCATCTGGTGCTGGGTGCGGGGGTTCTGGTCGCCTGGGTCGCGGGTGCGGGGGCGTGGGCGTTCGGCTTGCCGTTCCTGACCTCTGGCTATGACTACGTCACGCTCTGGCCGCTCGAGACGTTTGAACTGGCGACGGCTGCGATCTTTGATCTTGGTGTCTTTCTTTGTGTCGCGGGTGCGGTCCTGCTGGCGCTGGCCTCGTTGTCGCGTCTGACACAGGCAGCCCGGGATGCACGGGACGATCTGCCGAAAGGGCCCGTCTGATGGAGGCGCTGATTGCGATCACCATCGGAGCCCTGACCGCGACCGGTGTCTATCTGGTCCTGCGGCAGCGCAGTTTTCCGGTGATCCTGGGCCTGTCCTTCCTGAGCTATGCGGTCAATGTGTTCATCTTTGCCACGGGCCGCGTGCAGACCGACGCGATCCCCATCATCGGCGAAGGGCGCATCTACACGGACCCCCTGCCCCAGGCGCTGGTCCTGACCGCCATCGTGATCTCGTTCGGGATGACGGCGGTGATCGTGATCATGGCCATCGGCGGATACCTCAAGGCTGGGCATGATCGCGTCGATCTGGACGAGGACGGCAGATGAGCCACTGGATCATCGTCCCTGTCGCCCTGCCCGCCCTGATCGCCGCGATCCTGATTCTGGCGCGGCGGACAACCATCACCGTGCAGCGCGCGCTGTCACTGGCCGCCTGCATCGGGCTTTTCGGGGTCGCGCTGGCGCTCTTCTCTGCCGCAACGACGGCCCCGCCCGAGGCGTACCACCTAGGCAACTGGCCCGCCCCGTTCGGCATTGTGCTGATGCTGGACAGGTTGTCCGCGCTGATGGTCCTTTTGACATCCGTGCTGGCGCTTGTCGTCGTGGTCTATGCCATCGGCGCGGACTGGGACCGCAAGGGCCGCCATTTCCATGCGCTTTACCAATTCCAGTTGATGGGCATCTGCGGGGCGTTCCTCACCGCGGACGCGTTCAACCTGTTCGTGTTCTTCGAGGTGTTGCTGATCGCGTCCTATGGGCTGATGCTGCATGGCGGCGGACGCGATCGGGTCCGCGCGGGGTTTCAGTATGTCGCATTCAACCTGATCGGGTCGACACTGTTCTTGTTTGCGCTGGCGACGGTCTATTCGGTGACCGGCACGCTCAACATGGCGGATCTGGCGGTCAAGTTGCCGACCCTGCCCGAGGGCGATATGGGCCTGATCCGGGTAGCTGCGGTGATGCTGCTGATGGTTTTTGCGATCAAGGGCGCGTTGGTGCCGCTGCATTTCTGGTTGCCCGGAACCTATGCCAACGCTCCGGGCGTGGTGGCCGCCCTCTTTGCCGTGATGACCAAGATCGGGGCCTATGCAAGCCTGCGCTTTGGCACGTTGGTCTTTCCGCCTGACCTGGCGGCAACCGGCGGGCTTTTTGCCGATGTCCTGTTGCCTGCCGCGCTTGTCACCCTTGCGGTCGGGGCCATCGGCGTGCTCGGGGCCTCGTCCCTGCCCCGTCTTGCAGCCTTTGCGGCAATTGCGTCGATGGGGACGGTCTTTGTCGCGATTTCCGGGTTCACACCGGCCACGACCGCTGCAGCACTTTATTACATGCTGCATTCCACGCTGGCCGGGGCGGCGCTGTTTCTTGTCGCCGACATGGTTGTCAGGCGGCTGGGCGACGGGGCGCTGAAGGCGGCGGGCCCGGGGGCCTTTGCAGGGTTGCTGGCGGCGCTCTACCTGGCTGCCGCGATCGGAAGTGCCGGCCTGCCGCCGCTGTCGGGGTTCATTGGCAAGCTGTTGGTCCTGTCGGCATGGTCCGGGGCCGCAGCCCTTGTCTGGACGGTGATGCTGGTGGCCACGTTCCTTATGATCCTGGGCTTTGCGCGTGCCGGAACCAGGCTTTTCTGGAAATCCGACCCCGCTTTGCCCACCGTGCCCGCTCCGGCATCATCCGAGCCGTTCGCCTACGCCGCCCTGATCGGCCTGATCGGCCTGATGGCCGCACTGACTGTCTTTGGCGGACCCGTGACCGCATGGCTCGACGCGACCGCAGCCGGACTTTACGACCCGTCGGCCTATATCGACGCGAACCGCCTTTATGAGGAGCCATAGGGCGATGTTGCGCAAAGTATTCCCCCATCCCTACCTGACGGTTTTGCTGATCGCGGTCTGGTTCATGCTGGTAAACCGGCTTGCGGTCGGGACAGCTGTGATGGCTGTCATCCTGGGGACACTTATCCCGCTCGTCACCGCCGTCTGGTGGCCGAAGCGGCCGCGCATCAAGGCCCCGCTGGCCCTGCTGTCTTACGCGGCGCTGGTGGTGTGGGACGTCATCGTCGCCAATTTCCAGGTTGCCCGCATTGTTCTGTTCATGCCGGCAGACCAGATCAGGTCAGCCTTCATTCGCGTGCCGGTGGACCTGCAAAGCCGAGAAGCCATCACGCTGCTGGCTGGCACCATCACCATGACGCCCGGCACGCTGACTGCCGACATGTCCAGTTGCGGCAAGGCATTGCTGATCCATGCCCTGCATGCACCCGACCCGGATGCCGTGCGCGATGACATCAAGGCCCGCTACGAGTCCCGTCTGAAAAGGATATTCGAATGATCCTGCCGTTGGCTTTCGACTTTGCGATCGGCTGCTTTCTTGTGGCCCTGCTGATGAATCTGTGGCGGCTCTTTAGCGCGCCCACCATCACCGACAGGATTCTGGTGGTCGATACCATGACGATCAACGTGATCGCGCTGGTCATGCTTTACGGCGCACTCATCGAGACCTCGCTGATCTTCGAGGCGGCCCTTCTGCTGGCGATGACGGGGTTCGTCGCAACCGTGGCCTATGCCAAATACCTCTTGCGGGGGAGCATCATCGAATGACGCTGGCCGTTGAAATCATCGTCTCGGCCTTGTTGGTGCTGGGCGGCATCTTCGGGTTGATCGGCAGCTATGGCCTGATCAAGCTGCGCGATGGCATGCAGCGCCTGCACGCGCCCACCAAGGCCTCCACCATTGGCGTCGGCACGACCCTGATCGGGTCCGCAGCGGGCAAGTGGCTTGTCAGCGGCACCGGGTCGACGCAAGAGATTCTGGTGGTGCTCTTCCTGTTTCTGACTGCCCCGTTATCCGCGCTTTATCTTGCCAAGACGCATATCTTTCTCAACCTTGATCGGCGGACCTTGCCCGATCCGCAAACCGGGACAAGCTGGGCCACGCTGGAAGACCAGCCCGAGGCCTGAACAGGAACTGGCACAGGGATTGTTGACCGGACGGTCAGATTCCGGCGACCTCTGCCCTTGCGGCACCGGTCCCCCCATGGCATCGTCATGCCGATCCGACCCGGACGGAGGACCCCATGGACACTCTGACACGGCCCCCGACGGGCCTTTTGCCGCAGGTCACCCATGCCCGCAATCCGGGCATGGCGCTGGATCTGGACTGGGTCGCGTCGGTTCAGGCCAACACGTCGGCCATCGAACGCCGCGCTGCGACCATCTCCGGCAGGCGAAGCGTCAAGAAGGAATGGCAGGCGGCGTGGCTTTTGAAGGCCATTACCCTGATCGACCTGACCACGCTTGCCGGCGACGACACCGACGGCCGCGTCAAGCGCCTTTGTGCCAAAGCCCGCCAGCCCGTGGCGCCGTGGATGCTGGAAAAACTGGGGGTGCAGAATATCACGACGGGTGCGGTCTGCGTCTATCACGAGATGGTCGAAACCGCCGTTCGCGCCTTGGAAGGCACCAGTATCCCTGTCGCCGCCGTCTCGACCGGCTTTCCAGCGGGCCTGTCGCCCTACAAGCTTCGCATCGCCGAAATCGGCGAAAGCGTCCGCGCGGGCGCACGCGAAATCGACATCGTGATCTCTCGCCGGCATGTGCTGACGCAGAACTGGCAGGCATTGTACGACGAGATGGCTGAGATGCGCGCCGCCTGCGGGGATGCCCATGTCAAGGCGATCCTCGCCACGGGCGAACTTGGCACGCTGCGCAATGTCGCGCGCGCCAGTCTGATCTGCATGATGGCGGGGGCCGATTTCATCAAGACATCCACCGGCAAAGAGGGCGTCAACGCCACCCTGCCCGTGACCCTGACGATGATCCGCGCCATCCGCGACTATCAGGATCGCACCGGGTTTGCCGTCGGCTACAAACCCGCAGGCGGTATCGCCAAGGCCAAGGACGCGCTGACCTATATGGCACTGATGAAGGACGAGCTTGGGCACCCCTGGCTGCAACCCGACCTTTTCCGGTTTGGCGCGTCATCGCTGCTGGGCGATATCGAACGCCAGCTGGAGCACTTCCTGACCGGCCAATATTCCGCCGCCAACCGCCACGCGATGGGGTAAGACCATGACCATCAAGGAAATCTTTGACAGCATGACCTATGGCCCCGCGCCGGAATCCGCAACCGAGGCGGCAGCATGGCTGGTCAGGCACAATCACCGCTTTGGCCACTGGATCGACGGGGCCTTTACCAAGCCGGGCCAGACCTTCACCACGTCGAACCCCGCCAATGGCAAACCTCTGGCCGAGGTGACCCAAGGCAGCGCCGATGATGTGGCGCATGCCGTCGCCGCCGCCCGCCGCGCGCAGCCGGGCTGGGCCAAGCTGAGCGGCCACCAGCGCGCCAAAATCCTGTACGCCCTGGCGCGCCTCGTCCAGAAACAGTCCCGCCTGTTCGCCGTGCTGGAGACGATGGACAACGGCAAGCCGATCCGCGAGAGCCGCGACATCGACATCCCCCTGGTCGCCCGCCACTTCTATTACCATGCGGGGCTTGCCCAGTTGCTGGCGTCCGAACATCCCGACCTGACGCCGCTGGGTGTCTGCGGCGCGGTGATCCCGTGGAACTTTCCCTTGCTGATGCTGGCCTGGAAGGTCGCCCCTGCGCTGGCCGCCGGCAATACGATCGTTCTCAAGCCCGCCGAATACACCCCCCTCACCGCCCTTCTGTTTGCCGAACTTTCGCGCGAGGCGGGCCTGCCCAAGGGGGTGCTCAACATCGTCACCGGGGACGGCGCGACCGGCGCTGCACTTGTCGACGCCCCGGTCGACAAGATCGCCTTTACCGGCTCCACCTCTGTGGGCAAGCGCATCCGGGCCGCCACGGCTGGCACGGGCAAGGCGCTGACCTTGGAGCTGGGCGGCAAGTCCCCCTATATCGTGTTTGACGACGCCGACATCGACAGCGCCATCGAAGGCCTCGTCGATGCGATCTGGTTCAATCAGGGCCAGGTCTGCTGCGCCGGATCGCGCCTGCTGGTACAGGAAGGGATCGCCGACCGTTTCCATGCCAAGCTGAAACGCCGGATGGACGGCCTGCGCATGGGCGACCCGCTGGACAAGGCGATCGACGTGGGCGCGATCATCGATCCGGTCCAGTTGAGAATGATCTCCGACATGGTCAGCGCCAATTCCGACGGCGAAACGTATCATGCGGCCACCGCCGTTCCGGCAGGCTGCTTTTATCCGCCCACGCTGATCACCGGCCTGTCCGCGGCCTCGGTCCTGATGCAGGAGGAGATCTTTGGCCCGGTCCTCGTCTCCATGACGTTCCGCACGCCGGAGGAAGCCGTCGCCCTTGCCAACAATACCCGCTACGGCCTTGCCGCGACGGTGTGGAGCGAAAACATCAACCTTGCCCTGGATGTTGCGCCAAAGCTGAAGGCCGGGATCGTCTGGGTCAACGCCACCAATCTTTTTGACGCCGCCGCAGGCTTTGGCGGCGTGCGTGAAAGCGGCTTTGGCCGCGAAGGCGGGTGGGAGGGCCTGATGGCCTACCTCAAGCCCGCCGCCAGACCTGTCCCGCTAAAACCTGTCGCCGCGGTCCCAGAGCCAACCGCGCCCCAGACCCTTGGCCTGGACCGCACGGCTAAGCTTTACATCGGAGGCAAACAGGCGCGCCCCGATGGCGGTTATTCGCAGGCGATCTGGTCGCCCAGGGCCAAGCTTCTGGGGCATGTCGGCATCGGCAACCGCAAGGACATCCGCAACGCGGTGGAGGCCGCCCATGCCGCAAAGGCTTGGGGCAAATCGACGGGCCACAACCGTGCGCAGATCCTGTTTTACATCGCCGAGAACCTGTCGGCCCGGGCGGACGAATTCGCAGCCCGGTTGAAAGACCTGACCGGCCTGCCGGGTGCCGCAGAAGTGGAGGCCTCGATCCAGCGGCTGTTTACCTACGCTGCCTGGTCCGACAAGTATGACGGTCAGGCCAAGTCGGTGCCGATCCGCGGGATCGCCCTGGCGATGAACGAACCTGTCGGCGTCATCGGCGCGATCTGTGCCGATGAGGCACCGCTTTTGGGGATGATCTCGGTGATGGCCCCTGCCGTGGCGATGGGCAACACTTGCGTTCTTGTGCCATCTGCCGCCTATCCCCTTGCCGCGACAGACTTTTATCAGGTTCTGGATACCTCTGACCTGCCCGCGGGCGTTGTCAACATCGTCACGGGTCCACCCGCCGATCTGGCGAAATCGCTGGCAGGCCACATGGATGTCGATGCGGTCTGGAGCTTTTCGTCGCAGCCGTTGTCCGCGATGATCGAAAAAGAGGCCGCCGGCAACGTCAAGCGCACCTGGGTCAACCACGGCCGCGCGCGCAACTGGTCGGCACCCGAAGGCGAGGGGCGCGAATTCCTGCGCCATGCGACAGAGGTCAAGACGGTCTGGGTCCCTTACGGCGTGTGATCAGGCCCGCCCCGCCGTCGCAGACAAGGTGACCGGGTCGACCCCGATCGCCTTGAGCGCGCGGCCCCATTTCTGGGCATCCTCCGGGCCAAAGACGACATCGGGACCCGGATCGGCGATAAGCCAGTCGTTGCGGCGAATCTCACCTTCCAGCTGACCCGGTCCCCAACCGGCATAGCCGAGCGCCAACAGCGCCTCACGCGGGCCGGTGCCACCTGCAAGCGCCTCAAGGATATCGACGGTCGCGGTCATGCCCATGCCGCCGGGGATTGCCATGGTGGCCTGTCCCTCGTTCCAGTCGTTCGAATGCAGCACAAAGCCGCGCCCGGTTTCGACCGGGCCGCCGATATGCACCCGGATGTCGCGACCCGTGGTGGATTTCGGAATTCCAAGGTGGTCAGCCAGCGCGGACAGGCGCAGATCGCGGCTCGGCTTGTTGATGATCAGCCCCATCGCGCCGTTTTCGGAATGCGCGCATAACAGGATGACGCTGCGGTCGAACCGCTCGTCGCGCATCCCCGGCATCGCGATCAAAAGCTTTCCCTGCAGTTCCATCGACTCGGCCCACCTCTTTGGCGCGATCATCCATCAGTTGCGGCGGCAATGCCACATCACATCAAAGTCGCCGACACGTGATTTCGGATTTGTCGTGCAGCGCCTATGTTCACCCCATGATGCTGCGCGCCGCCCTGATCTTTTGCACCCTGATTGCCCTTGGTCCGACGCCGCTGCGCGCGACCACGCAAGAGGACGTCATTCAGGCCGAAGTGCTGCAGGGTTGGCGGACCGACCGGGGCAGCGTGATGATGGGCTTGCGGCTGAGCCTGACGCCCGGCTGGAAGACCTATTGGCGCAGCCCGGGCGATGCGGGCATTCCGCCATTGTTCGACTGGGCGGGCTCCGACAACCTGGCACAAGTCCGCATCTACTGGCCGCGCCCGGCGGTGTTTCTGACCAATGGCATGACCAGCATCGGCTACCATGACGAAGTGGTGTTGCCGTTCGAGGTGTTTGCGGTTGATCCTGCGCAACCGATCTGGCTGGACCTTCAGCTGGACCTTGGGGTGTGCGAGGACATCTGTGTGCCCGCGACCATCCTGCTTGGCAGCGACGTCAAAGGCGACGGTGACTATGTCGACGTCATCAAGGCCGCGCTGGCCGATCGGCCTGCCTCGGCCAAGGCGGCAGGGCTTGCGGGCATCGCGTGCGATATCGCCCCGATTACCGACGGGTTGCGCGTGACCGCGCATCTGGACATGCCGTCTTTGGGTCCCGACGAGATGGTCGTATTCGAGGCCGGGGTCCCGGATATCTGGGTTGCAGGCGCCACAAGCGCGCGGCAAGGCGGGCGCCTGACTTCGGTGACGGACATGGTGGGCCAAAGCGGCGCGCCGTTTGCGCTTGACCGGTCAGGGATCGTGCTGACGGTGATCTCGGGCGGGGCTGCGGTCGAAATCATCGGCTGCCCGGCGGGACAGTGACGCAAGGCAACTAGCGGATCCTTCGCCGCGCCGGCCCCAAGGCCCAAAGCGTGCCGCACAAGACCGCTGTCGCAACAAGGAACAGGACAAGCGCTACGGGCGCTGAACCCTCCATCGGCATCAGGGTCTGCACCCAGGTCGGCTGCTCTCCCGGCCAAAAAAGCGGGCCCATCAGCACCAGATACAGCACCGTCACCCCTGGCACCGCGACGCCGCGAATACGCGCGACAGCCGCCTTGCCCCAGGCGGCCTTGCGCAGCGCGCCCATCGCGCGGCGGATATCGGCGTCGATCATCAGGATCGCTGGAATCACGAACAGGATCAGCAACAACCCCGCGGTCAGACCAAAGACGAAGGTCACGACGGTCGATTTCAGAAACTCGGCCTGGCTCGACCGCTCATACAGCATCGGGGCCAGTCCCACGATATTGGTCGACGATGTCAGCAGGATCGGGCGCAGCCGGTTCACCACCGCATCGACAATGGCGGGCCTGATCGCCCGGGTTTCGGCATATTCATCCACCGTGGAGACCAGCACGATGGCATCATTGGTGATGATCCCCGCCATGGTGATCAGCCCGACGATGGAAAATAGCGACAAGGGCAGGTCCCAGACGGTATGCCCCCAGACTGCCCCCGCAATGCCAAAGGGGATCACCGCCATGACAAGGAACGGGCGGAACCATTGCGACGTGATCCAGGCGAGGCACAGGTAGATGCCGGCAAGGCACAGCACGAAGGCGATGCCTGCATCCGCCAGAAAGGCATCCTCCTGGGCGCTTTGGCCTGACATCCGGTAAGTGATGCCATGATCGGCGGCGATGCGGGGCAGGATCGTCGCCAGAAGGTCGGCCTCGACCGCTGCGGCCTCGGTCGGGCGGTCCTCGATCAGGTCGCCGCTGACGGTCACCGCCTGCTTGCCGTTTTCGCGCAGGATGCTGCCCAGCCCGGGGCGGATCTCCACGCTGACCACATCGGACAGGGGCAGATAGTCGCCCAGCGCCGTCCTGATCCGCATGGATTGCAGCACATCGGCGGCACGCTCGCGCTCAGGTACGGTCAGACGCACCGTGCCCGACCTTTGCCCGTCGGGATAGCTGGCTACCTCGATCCCGTTCAGATGGTCGCGCACGGTCCGCGCCAGGCTTGCCGCATCCAGACCCAGAGACTGGCCCATGGGGGTCAGGTTGACGATCAGGTCATTGCCACTGTCGTCCAGCGTATCCTCCAGACCGGAGATCACGGGATAGGCGCCAAGGGCTGCGCGAAGGGCCGCCGTCGCGGAGACAAGATCCGCGGTGGAGGTGCTGAACAGATCGACCGCGAGGCTGTCCGAACTGGGCCCGAACCGCATGCCGCGAAAGCTGATCTCTTCCAGCAGGGGGTGGGTGACGACCGCCTTTTCCAGCGCCGACGCAAAGACCAGAGCCGAATAGGGCCGCAGGTCCGCGTCGATCAGTTCCAGAGAAATACCGCCGAGTTGGTCGGGATCCTTGTCGCCGGCCCCGGGCAGGCCACGCCCGGAACTGCCGCCAACCTCGGCCAGCGCATAGCGCACCGGGTTGCGCCCGTGTTCGGCCTCAAACGCCTTTGCGGTCTCATCGGCGGCGCGCTGCAGTTCTTGCATCATCGCCAGCGTATCTGCCCGCGTCGCCCCGTCGGCCATCGCAAAGCTGCCGGTCACGACTGCCTGTTCGGGCGCCACAAAGAACCGGTAGGCGACGTCGCCACGCAAGAATGCCGCCAGCTGGGTTGCCAAGAGGAACAGCGCAAGTGCCAGCACCGGATAGCGCGCCACCAGAACGACGCGCGTCACGGGACGCGTCACGCGCGCATTGAACCAGTCAAGGCCCCGGTTGACCTGGATCGACGGCCAGTCATACCAGCGCGGGGCACCGACGTCGCGCAAGGCATGCGCCAGATGGTTCGGCAGGATGTAAAAGCATTCGATCAGCGAGGCCATCAGGATCGCGATGACGGTAAAGGGGATGGCCGCGATTAGCGCGCCAAATGGCCCGCCGATGACCATCAGTCCCAGAAACGCGATCACGATGATCACGGTCGAGGCCACGATCGGCCCCGCCAGCCGCAACACGCCCCGCTCCGCGGCAAGCGCGGGTGTCTCGCCCAGATGACGCACGCGGTAATCGGTGTGTTCGGCCACGATGATCGCATCATCGACAATGATGCCGACCGTGATGATCATCGCAAATAGCGAGATCATGTTCAGCGTCAGGCCGCCCAGATACATGATCAAAAGGCCCGCAAGGATCGCAATGGGCACACCAGAGGCGACCCAGAACGCCGTGCGCGCGTTCAAGAACAGAAACAAAAGCACCACGACCATCGCAAGGCCCTGCAGCGCGTTGTCGACCAGCAGCACAAGGCGGTCCGCGATCAGGTCGGCCCGCGACCGGGTCAAGTCCATCGTCACACCCGGCGGCAAGGTCCGCGTGAGGTCCGCCGCAACCGTCGCGACGGTTTCCTGGATGGCGATGGCATCGCCGGTTTCGTTACGGTCGACGCGGACGGTCATCGCGGGGTTGGTGCCCACAAACGCCGCGCGGTTGTCGTCGACACCGCTTGCCGTCAGCGTCGCGATATCCGAAAGGACCAGCTTTTCGCCATTCGCCTGGGTCCGCAAGACAACGTCGCCCAGATCAAGCGGCGCGCGCAGGTCGGCACCCGTTCGCACGCGCGCCGCCTCGTTTTCAAGCACGCCGATGGGTCCGCTTGTCACCTGCTGGGCGATCACGTCCGACAGTTCCGCCATGGTCAGGCCGTGCCGCATCAGGTTGATGGTCGGCACCTCGATGACCACTTCCGGGGCGGCAAGGCCGAGGATCGAGGTGCGCGTCACGCCTGCCTCGTACAGGCGCGCGGTAAAGTCATCGGCAAACCGGGCCAACTGGTCTGCGCCGACGGGACCGGTGATGACAACGTCCGTCACCCGGTCGCGCCACGTATCCTCGCGGATCTGGGGGTCGTCGGCACCCTCGGGCAGGTCCGATATCCCCGCCAGCGCCGCCTGCACCGCATCGGCGGCGGCGGTGAGGTCGGTGCCGGTTTCAAACTCCAGCGAGATGGAAGCGCCGCCTTCGCGGGCCTCCGAGGCCACGTCGGTAACACCGTCCAGAACCAGCAAGGCGGGCTCGAGCCGGCTGACGATGGCGCGGTCGACGTCTTCGGCCCCTGCGCCGTCCCAGTTCACACTGACCGAAATGGACGTCGACACCACATCGGGAAAGTACTGCGCGCGCATCCGGGTTGCGGCAACCGCGCCTGCCAGCAGCAGGACCAGCATCAACAGGTTGGCCGCCGTGCGGTGGCGCACGAAATAGGAAATGCCCCAGGCCCCGGGGGACGCAGGTTCTGGGGGATCGGCGTGCATCCGCTACCCCCCGGCCCGCGCGTTGATCTCGGCCACCAGTGCCGCCGGAACCGTCGCGCCGGTCAGCTGGGTCATGACGGTGGTGCGATCTGCCTCGGACAGGCTGGCATCGGCCTGAACCAGCGCCATCAACCGGGCCCGCTCGCCGTCGTCCAGCGCCAGACTCTCGGCAAGATCATCAGAGCGGATGGGTCGCACCTTGATCCCGACCCCGGTCTGCGACGTGCGTTCCGTGACGATGTCGCGGCCATCGAGGGCTGTGGCATCGATGATCACGTCGTCGCCCTGGCGGCGCAGGATGGTTACGGGCACCGCCTCCAGCCGGTCATCGGCGGTCAGGGCAAGCACCGCGCCATCGGTGCCGATGGCGCCGCCGGGCAGGATCGCCACATCCGGCAGCGGCGGCTCCGACAATGTGACGGCGACAAAATCACCGGGACGAAATCCCGGCGCTGCCTCCAGCGTTGCGATGACCAGTCGACCGCTTTCCCCTTCGCCCAGGGCCGCACCGGCGCGGGCAAGCTGTCCGGTCGCCTGCAAGATCGCGCCACCCGTCGCCAGCTCCGCCCGGGCCGGGGACGGGCGCAATGTGCCATCCGCGTCAAGAAGTTGGACGAACTGGCTTGTCGACAGGCGGATCCACACATCCAGCCGGGTCGGGTCGATCAGGGTCGCGATCTGGTCATTCGCACCGACGAGCCCGCCTTCCACGACGGCAACCGCATCCAGCACCCCACTGAACCCGGCGCGGATTTCGGTTTCGGCCAGGGCGCGCCGTGCCTCGGTCACGGCGATTTTCTGGCGCAGGATGGCCGCCTCGGCCTCAGCGGATTGCGCCTCGGCGGCAAGCAAGGACTGTCGTGCCGCCAGCAAGGATTGCCGGGCCGAGGATTCCGCCAGTTGCGACTCCTCGACCGCCGTGGCGCTGCCTGCGTCGCGCGCCCGCAAATCGCGCTGGCGGGCGGTGGCGGCTGCGCGCAGGGCCAGCTGGTCCTCTGCCGCCGCCAGTTCGTCCTGCGCAAGCGCAAGGGTACCCAGCGCCTGCGCACGGTCCGCCGTGCGGCTGCCCAGGTCGGCGGTTGCAAGGTCCAGTGCCGCCTGCGCCTCGGCCCGATCCAGCCGCACGAGCAGCGCACCACGCGCAACCGCGTTGCCCGAAGCAAGCTCCGGTGCGGTCCAGACCACCCGTCCCGCACGCGGGCTGCGGATTTCCAAGGTTCGGCGCGCGCGGATTTCGCCGTAAGCGATGATGATGGGCGAAATCTCGGTTCCCGTCACCGTCATCACGCGAACGGATGCGACCCGTTCTTCGGCGACCGGCGGCCCACCCTGTTTTTCGCCGCGTTGGCCCACGGCATTCGCAATCTGCAGCGCCCCCAGGGTCAAAAGACCCAAGGTCACCGCCGCCAGAAACAGACCCAACAGACTTTGCCGGTAAAACCGCATCCTGTCCGCACCATTGAATTTCTTGGGCTCTATTCTAGCACCCGGCGTTGGACTGACCAGCCACGTTCGCGCGACCGCGCCGTCAGCCTGATCGAAGCCGGTCTTGCAACGAAAGAAGGTCAGCCCAGGCCTCTCGCTTGGCCATCGGAGAGCGCAAGAGATAGGCGGGATGCGTCATGGGCAGGACCGGGCGGCCAAGACTTTGCGTCCAGTTGCCGCGCAGCTTCAGGATGCCGCGCTGACCCAGAAGGGCAGCACAGGGCGTGTTGCCCATCAGGACGATCACCTGCGGGTCCACCAGTTCGATATGGCGTTCTACAAAGGGCAGCATCATCGCGATTTCCGCAGGCTCCGGATCGCGGTTGCCGGGGGGGCGCCACGGCATGACATTGGTGATGTAGATCGCGGTCGCGGGGTCGGGACTGGTCCGGGACAGGCCGATGGCTGCAAACATCTTGTCCAGCAATTGGCCCGCCGCGCCGACAAAGGGACGCCCTGCGATATCCTCGTCGCGGCCCGGCGCCTCGCCGAGGATCAGGACGCGGGCGGCAGGATTGCCGTCCGCAAAGACAGTGTTGCGCGACCCTTTCTTGATCTCGCAATGATCGTAGGCAGTCATCGCCGCGTGCAGGTCCGGCAGGGTCTGCGCCGCGGCGGCCATCTGGCGCGCCAGGGCGACCGGGTCGGCAGGCACGACCGGTGGGGGCAGATCGACCGGTGCCGGGCGCCGCGCCGCATCGGGCCGCAACGCATCCGTCAGCGCATAGCGGTCGACTGGCGCATCCTCCAGCGCGTCCAGCACGCCCAGTTCGACCTGCCACTCCAATGCGGCAAGGCTCGCGTGCCAGTCTTCGGCGATGTCATCGATTCTGCCCATGCGCCAAGGCTAGGTCCCCCGCCCCATCGCCACAAGCCCGTTGCCCATGCGGCGCGGCGCTGGCATAAGGCCCCGAGTTCAGAGGCGGAGAACGCAGATGACCTTTCGGGTGCGGCATCTTCTCGGGATCGAACAGTTGTCCCCGCAGGACATCGTCACCGTCCTTGACCTTGCCGACCGCTATGTCGACCTCAATCGCCGCACGGTGAAACAGTCCGACGTGCTGGCAGGCATGACGCAGATCAACATGTTCTTCGAGGCGTCCACCCGCACGCAGGCATCGTTCGAACTTGCGGGCAAGCGGCTGGGCGCGGATGTGATGAACATGCCCGTGGCGCAGTCATCGGTCAAAAAGGGCGAGACGCTGATCGACACCGCGATGACGCTGAACGCGATGCATCCCGACCTCTTGGTCGTGCGGCATCCCTCGTCTGGGGCGGTCAACCTTTTGGCCGACAAGGTGAATTGCGCCGTGCTGAACGCCGGCGACGGACGGCACGAGCATCCGACGCAGGCGCTGCTTGATGCGCTGACCATCCGGCGCGCCAAGGGCCGCATCCAGCGGCTGACCGTGGCGATCTGCGGCGACATCGCGCATAGCCGCGTGGCGCGGTCGAACCTGATCCTGCTCGGCAAGATGGAAAACCGCATCCGCCTGATCGCCCCCCCGACCCTGATGCCTGCGGGCGTCGGGGAGTTCGGGTGCGAGTTGTACGACGACATGGCCAAGGGGCTGGAGGGTGCGGACGTCGTGATGATGCTGCGCCTTCAGCGTGAGCGGATGGATGGCGGCTTTGTGCCTTCGATGCGGGAATATTACCACCGCTTTGGCCTCGATGCCGAAAAGCTGGCGCATGCAAAGCCGGATGCCATCGTGATGCATCCCGGTCCGATGAACCGGGGGGTGGAAATTGACGGGGATCTGGCAGACGACATCAACCGTTCTGTAATCCAGGAACAGGTGGAGATGGGGGTCGCCGTGCGCATGGCCTGCATGGATCTGCTGGCGCGGAACCTGCGGGCTGAGCGGGGCGCAAAAGCTGTGGGGGTACTGGTATGACACCCGACCTTGTGATCGCCGCGTCTGAACGCAACACCTGCCGCGTGTTCGCGGTGGACATGAACCTGCAAGATCTGCGCGCGCTGCGGTCTGACGGAAGTATCGAGGGCCCGCTTTCCGCTGACACGGTTGCGCCGCTTCTCGGTCTGGAGGCGGAGGACCTTGATATCGCACATGCCGAGATGTTCGACGTGGCGGAGCTTGATGAACTTGGCCTGACGGATTACCTGATCGAAGGCTACGGCATCGCCGAGGCCGCGATTGCGGCGGACCGCGTGCGGTTGGCTGGCGTCACGGGGCAGGTTCTGATCCTCTTTTCACCCGCCTTTCGGGGCCGGGCCGTCCATCTGCGACCGGACCCGCGCCTGTCGCTGGTCGGCACCTATGCCGAAGAGGTCCCGCCGGTGGTCTTCGAGCCCCTGCCCGACGCGGACAGCCAAGGCTCGCTGTCGCCAGAGCCGGGCAAAGCGCCGATGTCCGACGCCCGGATCAGCGGGATGGTGGCGACGGTCGTGCTGGTATTGCTGGCTGTGTTTGTGGCGGTGTTCGTGTGGATGGGGTCGTGAGAGTGGCGGACCAGTCGACGTCACCGCTGCGCTCAGTAGTCCGCCATGAGAACCGAAGCGATATCGACGCAATCTATCGTCTCACCCAACGTGCCTTTGCCGGCAAACCCTACAGTGGCGGGGATGAGCAAGACCTGATCAATGCGCTGCGTGACGATGGAGCCTTGACCTTGTCCCTGGTCGCCGAGGACTGCGGCGTGGTCGTCGGATATGCAGCCATTTCTCCCGCTCTTGCTGCGGACGGCACAAACGGCTGGTACGCGCTCGGCCCCATTGCCGTTGATCCGGCACGTCAACGCCGCGGCATTGGCGGCGATCTCATCAATGACAGCATGAACCGGTTGATTGCGTTGCAGGCACGTGGCTGCATTGTCCTAGGGGACACCGGTTACTACCCACGCCATGGCTTTGTCCCGCGACCAGACCTTGCCCCGAAGGATCAGCCGGCGCAGCATTACATGATCCGCTCGCTGAACGGCGAGACGCCGCAAACCGTCGTCGCATTCCACCCCACTTTCCAGATGACGGGCACCGCATGACCCTCCACCTCACCAACGCCCGGCTCATCGACCCCGAGAGCCTCACCGAGACCCTCGGCTCGATCACCCTCCACGACGGCCTCATTGCCGCGATCAACGCCCCGGCCCCGAAATCCGCGACCATCATCGACTGCGGCGGGCATGCGCTTGCCCCCGGGATCGTCGACTGGGGTGTCAAGATCGGCGAGCCGGGAGAGCGGCACAAGGAATCCTTCCGCTCTGCCGGTCTGGCAGCGGCGGCCGGCGGGGTCACCACGATCATCGCGCGGCCCGACACGAACCCGGCCATCGACACGCCCGAATCTCTGGAATTCGTCACCCGGCGTGCGGCGGAAAGCGTCGTGCGCATCCGGCACATGGCGGCGCTGACCAAGGCGCGCGAGGGGCGCGAGATGACGGAGATCGGGTTCCTCATGGATGTGGGCGCGATTGCCTTCACCGATTGCGACCATGTCGGCACCGATACCAAGGCGCTGAGCCGGGCGATGACCTATGCGCGGGGTCTGGGCGCGCTGATCGTCGGCCATCCGCAGGAGCCGGGCCTGTCCCATGGGGCTGCGGCGACGTCGGGCAAGTTCGCCAGCCTTCGCGGCATTCCAGCCGTGTCGCCCATGGCCGAACGGCTTGGGCTCGAGCGCGACCTCGCGCTGGTCGAGATGACGGGCGTGCGGTATCACGCCGACCAGATCACGACGGCGCTGTCCCTGCCTGCGCTTGACCGCGCGCGGGCGGCGGGGCTGGACGTGACCGCCGGAACCTCGATCCACCATCTGACGCTGAACGCGTTCGACGTCGGCGATTACCGCACCTTCTTCAAGGTCACGCCCCCCTTGCGAAGCGAAGAGGACCGGCTTGAAATCGTGGAAGCGGTGGCCTCGGGCCGGATCGACGTCATCTCCTCGATGCACACCCCGCAGGACGAGGAATCCAAACGCCTGCCTTTCGAAGAAGCCGCCAGCGGTGCCGTGGCGCTGGAAACCCTGCTGCCCGCCGCCTTGCGCCTGTACCACGCAGGCATGATCACCCTGCCGCAGCTCTTCCGCGCGATGGCGTTGAACCCTGCGAAACGCCTCGGCCTGCCGCAGGGGCGCCTGGCGATCGGGGCGCCCGCCGACCTGGTGCTGTTTGACCCCGATGCGCCTTACATCCTTGATCGCTTCACGCTCAATTCCAAATGCAAGAACACCCCCTTTGACGGCCAAAGGATGGAAGGTAAGGTTCTGGCGACATTCGTGGGCGGGGCCCAGGTTTACGCTGCCAGGGGGAAAGACTGATGCCGGAACTGACGACGGGTTGGGATACGTTGCTGCTGGTGGCCGTCGCGGCCTATCTGATCGGATCGATCCCGTTTGGCATTCTGATCACGCGCACGCTTGGCCTTGGCGATCTGCGCGCGATCGGATCGGGCAATATCGGGGCCACCAATGTCTTGCGCACCGGCCACAAGGGCGCGGCACTGGCGACCCTGCTGCTGGACGGGGCCAAGGGGGCGGTTGCGGTGCTGTTGGCGCGCTGGCTGGTGGGCGAGGATGCCGCACAACTGGCAGGGTTGTCGGCGTTCCTGGGGCATCTTTACCCCGTCTGGCTGAACTTCAAGGGCGGCAAGGGTGTCGCCACCTTCCTTGGCGTCCTACTGGCGATAGACTGGCGGGTGGGTCTTGCCGCCTGCGGCGTGTGGGCACTGGCAGCGGCATTGACGCGGATGTCATCCGCAGCGGCACTGATTTCGGCCGCGACCGCATCCATCTGGCTGATCATGTTCGACCACGGCCGGATGCTGTTTCTGGTCATGATCCTGACATTGCTGGTCTATTTTCGCCATGGGGCGAATATCTCACGCATGCGCAAGGGGACCGAACCCAAGATCGGCGCGAAGTAACGGCTAAAGGCTGGTGCCCGCGTAGATGCCCGAAAGGTCCGTCTCGTAACGCGCCAGTAGCCGGTCTGCCTGGACGTCGCCGGTCGCAAGACTTTCCACCAGCGGGGCCAGATGCGCCTCTTCGCCAAGACCCCGCGCGGCAAGGCCCGCCTGAGACAGCGATACCGCGGCGCGGGCCAGATCGATCACCTTGATGCCCCCCGCCTCGCCCCACAGCGCCGAGACGGAGGCCGCGACCCGCAGGCCCTCGCGCGTTGATGCGTCCAGTCCCTTGACCAGATCCCAGGCCGCATCCAAGGTCCCTTGGTCGTACATCAGGCCCACCCAGAACGCCGGCAGCGCCACGATATGGCCGAGATCGCCGCAATCGGCACCGCGCATCTCGATGTATTTCTTGACCCGTGCCTCGGGAAAGACCGTCGTCATGTGATCCGCCCAGTCCGACAAGGTCGGCTTTTCCCCGGGCAAGGCAGGCAGCTGACCCTTCAGGAAATCGCGGAACGACTGGCCAAGGGCGTTGATGTATTTGCCGTCGCGGTAGACGAAGTACATCGGCACATCGAGCACCCAGTCGACATAGGCCTGATATCCCATGCCGTCGTGAAAGGCGAAAGGCAGCATGCCGGTCCGGGTGTCATCAAGGCCGCGCCAGATGCGGCTGCGCCAGCTGCGGTGGCCGTTGGGTTTGCCGTCGAAAAACGGACTGGACGCGAAAAGTGCCGTGGCGACCGGCTGCAACGCCAGCGCCACGCGCAGTTTCTTCACCATGTCCGCCTCGGACGCGTAGTCGAGGTTCACCTGCACGGTGCAGGTGCGGTACATCATCTGCGTGCCATGGGTGCCGACGCGCCCCATGTAATCGGTCATCAGACGGTAGCGCCCCTTGGGCATCACCGGCATCTGGTCGTGCCGCCAGTCGGGGGCGGCCCCGATGCCCATGAACCGGATACCCAACGGGTCGGCAATGGATTTCACCTCAAACAGGTGGCCTTGGGTTTCGGTGAGGGTCTCGTGGATGGTGGACAGCGGCGCGCCGGACAATTCGAACTGGCCGCCGGGCTCAAGGCTGATATTGGCCAGGCCCCGCGTCATGCCGATGGTGTTGTCGCCTTCGCGCACCGGGGTCCAGCCAAAACGGTCCTGGAGGCCCGCAAACAGTGCCGAAATCGACCGGTCGCCCGCATAGGGCAAGGGCAGGTGGGTGTCCGTCAGCCAGCCGAACTTTTCATGTTCGGTCCCGATGCGCCACTGGTCCTTGGGCTTTTCACCCGAGGCCATATAGGCCGCAAGGTCACCGATATGCTCGATCGCGCCCCCGCCGGACTGTGGAATAGACATGGGGCGCGGCCTCCTGGTGGTGCCATCATGACACGGCGAACACACGTCGCCTTTGGCACCGGCGCTGTCAAGACAGGCACAGGTGCATCACAAAAGATTATGGACCCTCGCGCCATGCGACCGCACCCTGGCTGGGACGGCGCCACAGCGTCCTGCTGATGCTGGAAAGGGCGGGACTGCGGCGCAAGTCGGGGGACGGCGGGGCCAATGCTGCGACCAGCGCCGCCGTATCCATCCCCGGAAGGCTGGCAAAGGCGTCGAACAGCCGGTCTGCCCCGGCCGCGTCGACGGGGATCAGCAGGGCCTGTCCGTCGCTTTGGCGCAATTGCCACAGCCGCCTGCCCTGCATGTCGACCAGACGCAGTTCGGACAGGTCGGGGATCGCCACATATCCCCCCGCATTGGGGCCAAGATAGCCGATCTGGCCTTCGTCGATTTCCACGATTCCCGGCGCCGCGACGCTTTGGGCAAACCGCATCCGTCGCCAGGCCGTAACGGCCCACACAAGCCCCAGGCCCGCAAGCGCCAGACCCAAGGGGGGCAAAAGATAGCCGCCCCCGGTCGTAACCCAGCCGCCGGCGGCCGCCAGCACGGTGCCAAGGATCACCTCTCGCCCACGATACGCCGATTGCAGGACTTCAGCGCGGATCACGCTCATTGCCAGTCCCCCAGTGCCGACTGCCAAAGCGTCAGTGCCGCCACCGCTGCGGTATCGGCGCGCAGGATGCGCGGGCCAAGCGACATTGACGTGACCGATGGCAGGGACATGATGCGGATGCGTTCCTCGCTGGAAAAGCCGCCCTCGGGGCCGATCAGGATGGCCCAGGGTTTGCCGCGCCCTGCCGTCGCCGCAAGGCTTGTGGACGCGCCCGCCAGCGCCTCGTCACACCACAAGAGTTGCCGGTCTTCGGGCCAGGCCGACAGAAGGCGCGGCAGCGGCACCATCTCGCCCACCTGCGGGACGACCGTCGCACCGCATTGCTCGGCAGCCTCGATCGCGTGGGCGACCATCTTGTCGTGGCGCAGGCGATCGGCGTTGGTGAACCGCGTCTGCACCGGCTGGATGCGCGCCGCGCCCAATTCCACCGCCTTTTCGACCACGTAGTCCGTGCGTGACTTTTTCAGCGGCGCAAACAGCAGCCAGAGGTCCGGCGGGGGCGTCAGGGGCCGCGATTGCGACAGGCACAGCAATAGCGGATCACGTTTGCCGGCATTGGCCACTTCGGCAAGCCACTCGCCATCGCGGCCGTTGAACAGCAGGACGGGGTGGCCAATGCCGGCACGCATGACGTGAAAAAGGTAATGCGCCTGCGCCTGCGTCAGGGGCGCGGGTTGCCCCGGCCCCAAGGGGTGATCTACATAGAGCCTGATCTTTGCCTCTGTCATGGCGCTGAACCTATGTCCCGAGACCCCG
>JANPKV010000017.1:0-15989 GCA_031426185.1 Rhodobacterales bacterium
AGTCTGCCCGAAAACAGGCAAGCCACCGCAAGCGCGGCTCCAAAACCGCGAAGTCAACGTTCTCGGCCTGAGTGGGACGTCGCCGCGACGCTCAGGCGGCAATCTCGGCAAAGCAGAAGTCGTTGATCAGACGTTCCCTAAGGATTACCTGTCCCGTACCGGGAGGTTGCGGGGTGATTTGACGAAAAGATGGGGATGGACTTGTGCCAGTCTCTTAACACTTGCATCGGCGTTCGGCTCCCCAGGGCTGACTGTGGCAACTGCGTGTTGTAGAGTGCCACGTATCGCATGAGGGTTTGCTCCACGTAGAGGGCGCTGTCGAAGCGGTTGGTTTTGAGCACATCGGCGATGCGTCCGTTGAAGCGTTCGACCATGCCGTTGGTTTGGGAAGATTTCGGCGGGGTCAGCCGGTGCACGATGCCAAGCTCGGCGCAGAGTTGGTCGAAGTCGTGACTCACGAACGCTGCCCGTGCCCGGGAAGCGAAGAGCCGGTCGGTGAATCTTTTCCATTGTCAGTCAGTATCTTGGTGATCCTGATCGGGCAAGAACGGTGCAGATCGCGCAGGATTCTGCGGGCATTCGCGGCGGGTCTTGGCGGGCAGGATGCGCACGAAGACCCAGCGTGTCGCCCGATCTATGGCCACGAACAGATAGCGCCGGGTGGTCTCGTCCGCCATCTGCGGCAGGTATTTCAAGTCGACATGCAGGAAGCCGGGCTCGTATGCCTTGAAGGCCTTGTTCGGCTCGGCAGACGGCTTGGGCAGCAACGCCTTGAGATTGCTCACACCATGCCGCCGCAAGAAGCGATCATGGCCCGACCGCGACACGTCCGGGTTCAGGAACTCCCGCGGCACCGCCAAAAGATCGTCGAGCGGCAGCAACAGAAGACGCCGCAACTGAACGACCACTGCATCTTGGGCCGCCGTCAGCGTCGTCTGAAGAGTGTTTGGCGTGGCGGACAGGTCCGAGATGCTGTCGCGCCGCTTCCAATTGCGCGCCGTCTCCTCGCCTACCCCATAGCGCAGCGCCAGAACCGATGCAGGCTCGCTGCTCCCCGACAACCGATGACGGATGCTAGGCGTCGTCGTCGCGCTCTTGTGCAGTGAGATCACACGCCGCCTGCATCCCCTTGGCATCAGCGTACAACCCGGCGATCAGATCACGAAGCGCAGACCTCGCGATGAACACGGGAAGACGGCGGGGTCAATGCAATGTGACGGGAAGGAACGGTTAGGGGCTGGTGGTGCGTTTGCAGGTATTGATCTGACAGGTCACGAAGGGACCGCGCCCGTTCTCGGGACTGGTCGACTGATCCTGAAGCTCTTCATAGGCGCGGACATGGACACCGCCCAAGGCCTGCGAAAAGCGCTTGAGAATTTCGGGGCCGCGCCCGGTTAGGCAAGAATCAATTGTGACGAAACTGACACCCGGCACAAAATAGCCGGCGAGCCTCGCGACGACCGGGCCCCATCTGTCGGCATTGCTCATGTGAAACTCTGAGCGACCCATCCGGAAATACCCGACATTACCGTGGCATGACATTCGGAGAAATCCGACCTTGGAGTTGCTCGCGTCGCACTTGTTCCGAATGGCAAGATCGATATCTTGCCATGAGCCAGCCCATTGAGCGCCGCCTGGTTCGAAATTGTCGACCTCAAATTTGGAAATCAGCATCGCCAGATCGAGGGAACCTTTGGCGCGTTCCGAGACGAAGTTGAACATTTCCCATTTCTGGCCCCTTGGACCGCCCGTGAATGTATATCCCAAGTGAAAGCTCCTCTGAAGCGGAACCGCTGTGGTAAGCCTGAGGCCTAACCGAGACCCGCCGTCGCCAATTTTTCCGGTCGTCTCGTAGCCGGGGCCACCGATGTTAGACGAGCCGATACTCCTATCCGACAATGTCCTCAGGCTAAACGCATAACGGCCTGCGGATCAAGGTTTTTTGGGGCTTTTGGGATGTGGGCGACATCGGATGCGGGGGCATTGGCAGAACAAATTCGCTTGAGGCGGGCACGGCAGGTGTTGTCCGAGGAACTTGAGTTGAGGCGACCGGGGTGCCCAGTTAGCCTGCAAGCATGAACGCTCCCCCTTCGCTAATTCAAGACGAGCCCTGGGGTTATCCGGCTTGCCTTGATGCTGTACACCGGGTTTACGCTGTCACTCTGCAACGTCGAGGATCTGTTGCAGGAGCGTGCCATTGAGATCAGCCATGAGACTATGCGGTTCTGTTGGAATAGGGTCGGTCCGATGTTCGCCGCGGAAATTTGGAAGCATCGGGTTTTTGGCGATGCGGGCAGGGCGGTGGTACTTGGCTGAGGTCAGCGGGGATAGATGGCAGCCGGCAAGATCCTCAGCGCGCGATCCATCATGAAGTCGAAGTTGGCTAGGGCGACCTGTTTGGATGTCAGTCGTGTTTGAGTCATGCGAGATTCGAACTTACAGGCGGTATAATAAAATCAATAGGTTAGCTGGTGGAGAAGGTTCGACGGCAGTCGCGCTTCCTCCGCCACTTGCCCCCACGAAAGCGTTCTCCCGATCCGGTTGAGGTCGGATTTTTCCGTTGTTTTCGGGGGTTATGCGGGTGGAGCTGGGCACTGGCCCCGGCGGCCAGAGGCTTGGGAGCAGTCTCTGGGGGCCGACATTCTCCGGACCTGATGACTGCGCTATTTTGGTGTTCAGCTTGTAAGACCTAGCAAAGGAACAGGTTTTAGAAACTCTGGATTGCGGTTGGATAGGGGTGGCGTCGGTACGTCTTGGGACTGTGGTCGAACCTTTGCTGTTGGCTTTGAAGGTTCGGCTTGAACGGCGGCTGAAGGCGGAAAGCCGACGTTCACTACGGCTCCGAGCCCTTTCTACTCTGACGCTAAAGTCGTCAGAGAGTGGCGCCATGCCTTCCTGCACGGAATGCTATGAGCTCCCCGCTGATATCAAATGCTGGGAACGGCCGACAAAGCATTCATCAGAAATGTGGCCGCAGGGCCAAGCGCATTCTCCTTCAGCTTAGCCACGACAACCTTGAAACTAGGCATGACATTGGACGCCCCCCATTCGGCAGGTCTAAGTTCCACAAGGCTTCCCTGCGCCAACTCTTTCTCGACCATCGGGCGCGGCATCGACCCCCAGCCGATGCCTTCCTTTATCAGGTCATGGCGCAGACGCACTTCGCTGACGTGCCATTGGTTCACGCCGATGACGCCGAAATTCCGGGCGTTGCTGGCGGCCTTGGGGTTGGAGACGACGATCTGCAGATGATCTCGCATCGCGTCGCGCGGAAATTGCGGCGGCAGTTGCGCAAGCGGATGGCCGGGAGCCGCCACAGCGACGAAATCCAGCTCCGTCACCAGGCGGCTTACAAGGGCGGGCTCGGGTTCGGGCGACAACAGGAACAGGCCAAGGTCGGCCTGATGATCCCTCAGCTGCCGACTGGCGTCCTGCGGGCGCACGGCGATGATCCGCAGCTGGACCATGGGAAAATCGGCGTGAAACCGGTGCAGGGCGGGGGCGAACATGGACAGCGACAGAAAGGTTTCGACCAGCAGCACCAACTCGGCCTCGATCCCCTTGGACACGGCCTGCGCCTGAACGCGGAACTCTCCTAGATCGTCCATGATCCGGCGGACACGGGGTAACAGTGCGCGCCCCTCCTCGGTCAGGCCCGCTCGATAGCTGGACCGGTCAAACAGCGGCACGCCCGTCTGATCCTCAAGCTTTTGCACGGCATAGGTCACAGCCGATTGCGCGCGCCCCAACTTGCGGGCGGCGGCGGCAAAGCTGCCTTCCTCGACCACGGCAAGGAAGACGGCGAACTGATCCAGTGTGATCGCTTCCATGACGTTCAGATTAACTGAACGAGATGATCGATACTATCCCTATTTTTCCGCATGACCAACGGGCCTAGATGATTGCCAACAGACACAACCCCACGGCCAGCACGAAAGGTTCACCCTATGGCTTACGCTTCAACACAGACCGCCCCCGTTTCAAAGGGTGCAAACATCGGCATTTGGGTCGCCCAGGTTCTGGGGGCCGGGCTGTTCATCATGTCGGGCGTGATGAAACTGATGACGCCGATCCCGGAATTGTCGGCCATGATGCCCTGGGCAGGGGAATACTCCGCTGGTTTCGTGCGCTTCATCGGCGTGGTGGATCTGGCCGGTGGTCTGGGTCTGCTCTTGCCGTCGCTGACGCGAATCATGCCCCGCCTGACGGTGATCGCCGCCGCCGCCTGTGTGCTGTTGCAGGTTCTTGCCATCGGCTTTCACACCATGCGCGGCGAATTTTCCGTGCTGCCGATGAACGCGGTCTACATCGCGCTTGCGCTGATTGTGCTCTGGGGCCGCGGCGCCAAGGCGCCGATCGCGCCGCGCGGCTGACGAACCGGTGCGCCGCAGGGCCATCCTGCGGCGCACTTCCGCGCCTGACGCCTCGCCTTATCTCGGGACATGACCATGACACCCTCCCTTCCCACCTACTTCATCTCGCACGGCGGCGGGCCCTGGCCCTGGGTCGCGCCGATGCGGGAATTCTTTGCACCGCTCGAAGCTTCGTTGAAACAGATGGTGGCCGCGTTTGACCAAAAGCCCAAAGCGATCCTGATGATTTCGGGCCATTGGGAAGCGACCGATGTTGCCATCATGGCCGCAGCAAGACCGCCGATGATCTATGATTACGCGGGCTTTCCGCCCCATACCTATCAGATTCAGTACAACGCCCCCGGCGCGCCCGACATTGCCGCCCGCACGTTTGGCCTGCTGCAGGCTGCGGGCATTGCGGCCCATATCGACCCCACGCGCGGCTTTGACCACGGCCTCTATGCCCCGATGCAGGTGATGTACCCGGACGCAGACATGCCGATCTTTCAGGTGTCGATGCTGCGGTCTTGCGATCCGGCGGATCACATCGCCATCGGCCGGTCGCTGAAACCCCTGCGCGATGAGGGGGTTCTGATCGTCGGCTCGGGCCTCAGCTTTCACAACCAGCGCCTGCCGCGCGGGGTGGGCAAGGTGCCCTCCGCCGAGTTCGACGCGTGGCTCTATCAGGAGATGACCGCAGCGCCCGAGGTGCGGCGCGCGGCCATGCTGAACTGGGAAACCGCCCCCGCCGCTCGCATCTGCCACGAGGAGGAAGACCATCTGGTCCCGCTGTTCGTGGCCCTTGGCGCCGCCGAAAACGAACCGGCGACACGCATCTACCATCACACCAACGAGGCCAGTGGCATCACGGTGTCAAACTACAAATTCGGCTAAGCGCGCGGCGCAACAGACCCGACACAAGGAATCGATCATGAAACTTCTGGTATTGGGCGCCACCGGGCGCACGGGACAACACATTGTAGAACAAGCACTTGCCAAGGGGCACACGGTCACCGCGCTGGTGCGTGATCCCGGCAAGATCAGCGCCCGTGACGGGCTTACCCTGGTCAAGGGCACCCCGACCGAGGCGGGTGATGTGGCCGCAGCCGGACAGGGGGCAGACGCCATTCTGGTCGCCCTGAACAACCCCCGCGCGACCGATGCGCCATGGTCCCGGCCGCTTTCATCCGAGAAAATCCTGACAAAAGTGGCGCAGAATATTGCGGCCTTGGGCAAGAGGCGCGTCGTCTTTCTGTCGGCCATCGGGGTCGGCGACAGTTTTGATCAAAGCGCCTGGATTATGCGGGCGATGATCAAGTACACCAACATGAAGCACGCCTATGCCGATCACAACGCCGCCGAGCAGGTCTTTCGGGCGTCACAAACCGACTGGACGCTGGTCCGCGCGATGGGTCTGTCCAACAGCGACAAGGCCAAGGCGCTGATCGTCGGCACGGCCACAACGCCGAAACCTGGCATGATGGTGCGCCGCAGTGCCGTGGCCGGGTTTATGCTGTCCGCCGCCGAGAGTGGCAGCCACATTCATGAAACGCCCGATGTTTCGGAGAAATAGCTGCCAGGCGTCACAGGCCGTGATTGCCGGTTGAACAGCGGGGCTAGCTTCGATCATGAAGCGGCCTTCCACGTCAGTAAAACACCCTGCCGGCAAATTGGATGTCCACATCCATGCGCCAAGTGGCAACATGAACGCGAACTTTCGGACGTCAGCTTAGGGCCGCCCGGCGCGTTTCGCACCGGGCGGGGAGTCCTCAGATATCAACGCCTTCCGACAGCAACAAAGCGTCGTCGAGGTCCACGCCTAGGTACCTTACGGTGCTGTCCATCTTCGTGTGACCCAAGAGCAGCTGAACGGCTCGGAGATTTCCTGTCTTCTTGTATATTTGCGCTACCTTTGTTCGCCTCATCGAATGGGTGCCATAGGCACTTGGCTCAAGGCCAATACAGGTGACCCATTCCCGCATGATCCGAGCATATTGCCTGGTTGAAAGGTGTGGGCTCGCATGCAACCGGCTCGGCCATAGAAATTCTGATCCGGTCATTTCAGGATCGCCGATCCATTTCTCCAATGAGTGACGGGTCGTCTCGGTGATCTCAAAGCGAACCGGTTTGCCGGTCTTGCTCTGTGTCACTGATGCGCGGTCCTTGACGCAACCAGCCGCGAAGACATCACGCACTTTCAGGCCGACGAGATCACAACCCCGAAGCTTGCTGTCGATGGCCGTATTGAACAAGGCGAGATCGCGCTTGTTGTCCGCCATCTCAAGTCGGACTCTGATCGACCAGACATGCTTGGGTGCCAAGGGGCGCTTTTGTCCCACGATCCGTCCCTTGTTCCATGCAGGATGGCTCGAAACGACGATTGGAAGGGTTTCGGAAGGCATAGGTTATCCTCCTGTCCCCCAGTCCCACCCAGTCCCACCCAGTCTCCGGCCAGTCCGGCAATGATCGCATAGCACTTTCCTGCTAATCTCGGGCGCATCGGGCGGAAATCAGACGAACGCGGTGCTCCATGAGGGCATGCCCGCGGTTGATTGGGCCTGTGTGTTGGCTCTGCAGCACGACGAGGCGCCCCTCGCTGAATATGGTACCACACGAGTATATGTCAGAAGCTTTGTGTGACTCTGCCGAACTAATCGGAAGGGTCCGATACGCCGACGGGGTCGAACCTTGCGCCGAGAAGGGTATGGACCGGAGGTTCCTCAGGCCGTTCGATGGCTGCAATCAGTGCCTCGACAAGCAGTCTTCCGGCCAGGGTCAGGTCGACGAAGTGAACACCGATGTCGTCCAGAACATGGCGGCTAAGCCCGGTGCTGTCACGGACGATCAACTGGACCTCCCGGCCAGCCCGCAATCCGGCCCGGCGCAGCGCGACAAGCGCGCCCATCAGCCCCAACTCGTTTGCGCAGACAAGCCCGTCGGGCGGCTCTGGCAGGGCCAGCAGGCGGCTGACCCACGCCTCGCTAGCAGCGATGGTATAGCCGCTGTGGCCGACCAGATCGGGCCGGAAGTCCAGACCTGCCGATTTCAGCGCGTGGCGGTAGCCCAAGAGTCGCATCTTCGATACGTGGTCGTCCAGCACGAGAAGTTGCAGCGCAATGCAGCGGCAACTGGCGGCGGCAAGCCGTGTGGTGGCATCCTGCGCGATATCCTCGTTGGCGATGTCGATGCAGGAATGCGCGATGGCAACTTCGCTGCGCCCGAACGCGACGAAAGGAAACCCGCGCGCCCGCAAAAGCGCCGGGCGGGGGTCGTCGCTGACCATGCGGGTGATGATCACACCGTCAGTGCTGCCTGAGTTCAGCACCCGCAACAGGCCTGATTGCGGGTCTTCCTCGGGGATGGTCGAGGCGACCGACAGCGCATAGCCCGCTTGCTGGGCGGCCAGCGTCATGCCCTCGATCAGCGGCAGCTTGGCAATGTCCGACAGCGAGCCCTGCGTTTCAAGCGGCAGGATCGCGGTCAGGTTGCCGGTGCGTCCGGTGCGCAGGGCCCGTCCGGCCAGGTTCGGCACATATCCCATCTCGGCCGCCGCGGCCTGCACCTTGGCGCGGGTGTCAGGGTGAACCTCGGGTCCGTTCTTCAGCGCCCGCGACACCGTCGTGACGGACAGGCCAAGGTGGCGGGCGATCTGGCTGAGGTTGGCAGGGCTTTGGCGCGACATGGGGCAATGATCACCGCGGCGGGTGCCGGGTCAATACCGGCACGGCTGGCAGCAAGGAAATGCTTGACGAAAGTGTCCCCGAAGTAAATCGTAACGTTACGATTCCATAAAAACGGCGTTTTCAGCCGCCCCAACTGCCAACAGGATGAAAGAGGAGGATCCAGATGTCCCGAATGATGCGCCTGTCTGCCGCCGTGGTCGCCCTTGCCGCAGCGATGCCCGCCGCAGCCCAGACCGTGACGATCACCACTGCCGGGGGCGATTACGGCACCGCGATGAAAGAGGCGATGTGGGGCCCGGCCGCCACCGAACTGGGCCTTGAGGTCCGGGAAGAGACGCAAAGCGACGGGTTTGCCGCACTGAAGATGCAGGTGACCTCGGGCGCGGTATCAACTGACGTCATCCACCTTGGCACGCCCGAAGGCGCGCAAGCAGCGGCACAGGGGCTGCTGGAGCCTCTGGACTGGACAGTGATCGATCCCAACTCCGTTCCGGCCGGCGCAAAGTCGGACTACTGCTATCCGTTCAACAGCTATGGCACCGTCATGGCCTGGAGCACCAAGACCTTTGGCGACAACCCGCCGCAAAGTTGGGCCGATTTCTGGGATGTGGCCAAGTTCCCGGGCAAGCGGGCGCTGCGGGCCAATGCGCAGGACCTGATCGAGATCGCGCTATTGTCAGACGGCGTGGCCCCGGCAGATGTCTACACGACGCTGTCTACGCCCGAAGGCCTTGCCCGCGCCATTGCCCGGCTTGACGCATTGAAACCTGACGTTGCCGTGTGGTGGGATTCGGGCGCGCAGTCGGCGCAATTGCTGAAAGATGGAGAGGCCGATCTGGTCATCACCTGGAACGGGCGGGCGGAATCGGTGGTGGTCGATGGCGGGGCGGCGGCCTATTCCTTTGCCGGATCGGTGATCGGCACGGATTGCCTGGGCGTCCCTAAGGGGGCAGCCAACAAGGATGCAGCGATGAAACTAATCGCGGCGATGACAGCCCCGGCACGGGTGGCCAAGCTGACCGATTTTATCGCCTATGGCCCGGTAAACCCCGCTGCATATGAAGGCGGGCTGATCCCCGAGGACCGTCTGGCCAAGCTGGCAACCGCGCCTGCAAATGCCGGAACTTCGGTCTTCTCGGACCCCAACTGGTGGCTGCAGAATGGCGAGGCGGCGCAGCTGGCCTTTGAGGAAATGCGCAACTAGCAACAATTGCCGAGGCAGGTCAGGATGGCCCCCGTTCCGATCAACTTCGACCGAGTGCGCAAGGCCTTTGGGTCCTACCTGGCGCTAGACGACGTCTCGCTCGCGGTCTCTGCGGGCGAGTTTCTGACGCTGCTTGGGCCTTCGGGATCGGGCAAGACCACGCTTCTGATGGCGCTGGCGGGGTTCGTGCGGCCCGATGCGGGGCGCATCCGGCTGGGCGAGACGGATATCACTCGGCTGGCCCCGGACAAGCGCGACATCGGGATCGTCTTTCAGAATTATGCGCTGTTTCCACACATGACCGTGCGCGGCAATGTCGAATACCCCCTGCGGCTGCGAAAGCGACCTGCAGATGAAATCCGCCGCCGGGCCGAGGCCGCGCTGGACCGGGTGCAGCTTCTCGATCTCGCAGACCGCGACATCGCAGCGCTTTCGGGCGGACAGCGGCAGCGCGTGGCTCTGGCCCGAGCCATCGTCTACGAGCCACGCGTGATGCTGATGGACGAGCCGTTGTCGGCGCTGGACAAGAACCTGCGCGAGGCCATGCAATATGAAATCCGCCGCCTGCACGACGATCTGGGGATCACCACCATTTATGTCACCCACGACCAGCGCGAAGCGCTGACGATGTCGGACCGGATCGCCGTGATGGATGGCGGCGGCATCCGGCAGGTCGACACGCCGCAGGCGATCTACCATCACCCCGCGACGCGGTTCGTGGCCGAGTTCATGGGCGAGGCGAACATCCTTCCGGCCGCCGCCCTGCTGGGGCCCGCCGCCGTCGGATCGGTCATGGTCCGGTCCGAAAGCTTTCATCTGGCGGCCGATGGTCTGCCGGCTGACGCGGTGTCGGTCGAGGGGCGGCTCAAGGCCAAGGCGTTCCGCAGCGAGAACTGGCTTCTGACCTTGGTCCTTCCCTCGGGTGAGTCGGTGGCGCTGTCGATCCCCGCCACCCGCGCGGCGGGCTGCGCCGAGATTGCCCCCGGCGCCCTGGTAACCGCCCATGCCACTGCCACTTCAGTTCACCCCCTGGGTGCGGCATGACCCCCGCACTTGATGCCGATCCCGCACTTGCCCGCGATGCGGCACACGAACGGAGGTTTTTCCTGTCGCTTTCGCTGCCGGCGCTGGCCGTTGTCGGCCTGGCAGCCATCCTGCCGATCCTGTGGATCCTGCGCCAAAGCTTCATGAACCTCGGCGGCGAGGTGACATTGGCGAACTGGACCAAGATCCTGAATAGCAGCCTGACCTGGTCGTCGCTGCAGACGACCTTTGTCCTGTCCGGCCTGACGCTGGTGATCTGCATCGCACTTGGCACGCCTCTGGCACTGGCGCTGGCCTCGACCACCCAGCGGCGGGCCAACCTGCTGCTGATCTTCCTTCTGCTGCCGCTCTGGACCTCGATCCTGGTGCGGACCTATGGCTGGCTGGTGCTCTTGCGGCGCGAGGGGCTGGTGAATGCCGCCTTGCAGAACATCGGACTGACGGCCGAGCCGCTGCCCCTGGTCTACAACACCACGGGCGTCGTGATCGGCATGGTGCATTACATGCTGCCGCTCTACGTCCTGCCGGTCTATGCCGCGATGCGCGACATCGACGGCAATGTCCTGCGCGCGGCCGCCAGCATGGGGGCGAGCCTGGGCCAGGCGATCCGCACCGTCATCTTGCCCCTCGCGCAGGGCGGGATCTTGTCGGGGTCGATCATCGTCTTTGTTTACACGCTGGGCTTCTTCATCACTCCGGCCGTGCTGGGCGGCGGCAAGGTCAACCCCATCGCGATCCGGATCGAACGCACCATCGGCGGTTTTCAGGACTGGGGTGGGGCCTCGGTCCTGGGCGTGCCGCTGCTGGTGGTGGTGGCCCTCATCGGGGCTGCAGTCCTGGGCCTGCGCCGGGTCGCGGGGCCGCGCCATGCTTGAGCCGTGGTCCGATAACCGCGTGGCGCGCGTCCTGCTCTGGTCCATCGCAGGGCTGGTGTTCTTGTTCCTTATGGCCCCCACGCTGATCGTGGTGCCGCTGTCGTTTTCCGCCTCTGACCTGCTGGAGTTTCCGCCGCGCGAGTGGTCGCTACGCTGGTATGAGGCCTTTTTCGGCTCTGCCACTTGGATGGCCGCGCTATGCGTCAGCCTGATGTTGGGCGTCCTGACCGCGCTGATCGCGGTGCCTGCCGCACTTTGCGCCTGCATCGCGATGAACCGGCTGGGCGGGCGGCCCGCGACGGTGATCTACGGCTCGCTGCTGGTGCCATCGGTCACGCCGGGCATCCTGCTGGCGATCGGGCTGTTCTTCGTGTTGGCGAAACTGGGCCTGATCGGTACGCTACCGGGAGTGTTGGCAGGCCATGCCATGCTGGCCATTCCGGTCGCCATGCTGGTGCTTTACCCCGCGATCAACCGCTTCGACTGGGCGCAGGTTCAGGCTGCGCGCAGCCTAGGCGCTGGGTGGGCGCGGGCGGTGACTGGCATCCTGTTGCCGCAGCTGCGCTTCAGCCTGCTGACGGCAGGGCTGATGGCCTTTCTCACCTCTCTCGACGAAGCCGTGATCTCGATCTTTATCGCTTCGGGCGAGATGAGCACCTTGCCCAAGCTCATGTTCCTGTCGCTGCGCGACCAGATCGACCCGACCATCGCCGCCATCTCCACCCTCTGGACCGTATTGGTCGCAGCTATCGTTGTGGTCCAGGCCCTTCGCAAATCAAAGAACGCATCATGACATTGATTCCGAAAACCTGTCACGCCATCATCACTGGGTCGGCCAACTGGGGCCTTGCCTTCCCTGAGGATGCGGGGCTGGACGGCGTCCGCGTCCTGGCGCGCGATTTGCGCTTCGACACCCCCTGGGGACCCAGCGAGAACTGGAAGCTCCTGGAATTTGACGCCGCGATCACGGCAGAGGGCCGGCCCCGTCAGGTCCTGTGCATGTATTCCCACGGCAACCCGCGCGACGAGATCGACCATTCCTGCCACCGCCGCGCATTCTGGGTGCTGAGAGAGTCAGGCGTGCGGCGGGTCCTTGCTTGCTCCACCATCGGTGCCGTGAACAAAGCGATCCAGCCGGGCGACATGGTTATTCCGGGCGACATCATCGAACTGACGCAGACGCCCCATTCCCTGCTGGCGGGGCGGCAAAGGTTCGACGCCTCGGGCAAGAGGATCATCTGTGCCGCCTGTGCCGATATTCTGGCCCGCACGGCGCGCGAAAGCTGGCCCGCCGCCTGCAGGGTCCACGGCATCGAACAGGGGCTGGTCTGCGCCCATGCTTACGGTCCGCGCTTGACGACCCCTGCCGAGGCGCTGGCTCACCGCTGCATGGGGGCGGATGTGGTGAACCATTCCCTTGCCCCCGAAGCAACCTTGTCGCGTGAAATCGGCGCCTGTTTCGTTCCGCTGGCCTTCGTGACGGCGGGGTTCAGCGACTACATGGACCGCAGCCGCGGCACTCTACTGCAGGAAGATGTCCTGCCGGGCCTGTCACTGCTTGCCTCGCGCATCGCGTTGCAGACCATGGCGCGACTGCCCTCGGGCGACTGTTCGTGCCACGACCTGCTCACTCCGCAACCGCCAGAACGTTACCTGCGCTACTGATGCTCCTGGAATGGGTCCGCCGACCGTCCGCTCTGGGCCGAAGTGGTACTGTCAGAGGAACTTGGGTTGCGGCGGGTCAGGTGGATCCGCTAGCCTACCGGGATGGCAAAACGCTCTCCTTTCAGCTACTTCAAGACCAGCCCTGAGATCGTCCGCCTGGCGGTGATGCTCTACATCCGCTTCCCGCTGTCGCTGCGCAACGTGGAGAATTTCTTGCACGAGCGGGGCATCGAAATCAGCCATGAAACCGTGCGGTACTGGTGGAACAGATTTGGCCCAATGTCCGCCGCCGAGACCAGAGGCAAACGTGTCGAGGCAATGCGCGCCCATCGCCAATGTCAGTAGGAGTTGGACGAGGCCTACTGAAGATAAACGGTGTCACAAACTACCTTTGGCGCGCTGTGGATCATCAGAGCGAGACGCTGGAAAACATCGTCAGCAAGACGCGCAACTGCAAGGTAGCGCTGCGCTCACAGACCGCGGCCGCTCGGATGACCGCGAGTGGGACGCCGCGCCGAGCCCGCGCCTATGCCATTTTGACGACGCGAGCGTGCGATAGCTTTCGGAGACTGGTTCGTATGCGAATGTCAGCACAATGACGAACGCCGCCGTTGTGCATGTGACGCTGAACCCGCCGGAAACAAGACGAAGGCGGCATCAAAGATCTGCCCGGCGCACCGCAAGACGACGCGGCCGGGCGAGGATGATGCAGGTGAATGGTCCACCCACATTTGAGCATTCTGGCGACCTCAAACGAGGCTTGTGTACAAGATCAGGCGAATTTTCCGACAGACCGCAGGCAACTTGGGGGCGTGTCTGTTCAGCGGCTAATCAAACCCAAGCGTCGAAGAACACGGGCACGCCAGGATGGTCTGCATGATCAGGAAAGTGAAGGGCGTGTGCAGCGAGGGCGTGTTCAGGCAAATCGGAAAGATGGTCTGACAAATTCAGCAAAACCTCTTCTGGCACTCCATGGAGCGGCGTCTCCTTTTCCGATATTCCGGTACCCAGAGGCGGCACATCGCCGGGCCCGAGGTCGGCGAATTCAAAATCGACGTGCGATTTTGCGACGTCACTTGCGCGAGGTACAGCAGTTGTCGGGGGGCTCGTTTCAAAGCGCTTCATTTTATCCTCTATGTTGTGGTCATGCGCAAATTTATGGACACGGATAGTATCGGCGCGTCAACTGAGTGTCGGCAACCTAGCGGAATCCCGCCATCTCTGCGATGTCGATGGTCATGAGGTTCTGCGGAAGCCGCCAACAAGGCGAGGTAAAGGTCGTGGCTGGCGGGTCTGGTTCTTGTCGGCTTTCGGTAGGCGCAAGGGGGCATGAGCCTGCTTGCCGCATAACGGCTGTTCGGCGATGTCTGGCGCGCAGTCCGGTTGAGCCGTCGGCCCCCGAGCCGCTCAGGAGGACGGCCATTCGGTCGCCCCTTGCTTGGGCAGTCGACCGAAAGAAGCTGTCGATTGGCGCCCGTTTGACAAACCGGAGCGAAGTGCTGCATGTGCTGTCGAGCGCGAGACCTTGGCCCCGGGGTGTCGCCTATCTTGCGCCCCAGGTGTCGGACAAGCGGTAGCCCTGGGGCCACGGATCGGTCGGGTCCAGCATGTGTTGATGCATGCCAGTGATCCATCCCCGCCCCGAGATTTCGGGGATAATGGCGGCCCGATCGCCCACCTTGGTCTGGCCGACGATACGACCCTGGAAGGTGGAGCCGATGACAGAGACGATGGTCAGGCGGTCATCCAGACCCATTTCTCCCTTGGCATGAAGGACGGCCATGCGGGCCGACAGCGCCGTGCCGGTGGGTGAGCGGTCGACTTTGCCGGGCTGCACGGCCACGGCGGAACCTGCAGTCAGGTTGTGGCCGTCGCGGGTGACGGGGCCTGCGAAAAGGCAAAAGGAAAAATGCGTCCAGTCGGGGTTTTCCGGGTGGTGAAAGCGCAGTTGCGCATTGGCGGCATTGGTGATCCTGACGCCGGTCCGGGCGATGAAATGCGCCTCGTCCTCGACCAGGTTCAGGCCAAGGGCCGCCGCATCGACGATCACGAAACTGTCGCCGCCATAGGCGGTGTCGACCGTCAAGGTGCCAAGGCCCTCGACCTCGAGGCGCACACCCAGCTCGGCGGCAAAGCTTGGCAGGTTCTGCACGAAGATGCGTTCGGCCTTGCCATCCCGGCATTCGGCGCGGACCTGCACCAGCCCCCCCGGTGCCTCCAGCACCATCCGGGTTTCGGGTTCCTGCATCGGGATGATCCCGGCATCCAGCAGCACCGTGGCGACGCACATCGAATTTGATCCGGACATCGGCGGCGTGTCCTCCGGCTCCATGATGATGAAGGCGGCATCGGCGGCCGGGTTCTTGGGGGGAACCAAAAGGTTGAAATGGCGAAACACCCCGCCGCGCGGCTCGTTCAACAGGAAATTGCGCAGGGTCTGGTCTTTCGCGATCCAGCGGGACTGTTCCCACAGAGTGGCACCCGGCGGAGGCTGCACGCCGCCGACGATGACGTCTCCCACTTCGCCTTCGGCATGGGCCGAGATCACATGGATCGTCTTGGTGCTGCGCATCCTAGTCCTCTTTCAACCAGTCGGGAGGGGAGGCGGGAGCCATCCCGGTTCGTGCCGTCTGCACGCAATCGGCCAATGAGCCGAACCGCACCTCGCGTCCCGACAAGCCCGGGGCGTAGTGGGCGTATTTGCCGGAATTCGTCATCAGGCTGCGGGCCTCGGGCGGCATCAGGGGCTCGGTGATCGAACACCAGCAGATATCGGGAAAGATCTGCGCCCCGAACGCCTCGAGCCGGGCGAGCGTGCCGTCGTGGCCGGCCTCCTTCAGCACGTTCTGGCCGACCGTGACGATGACGGCCGTGCTGTCGGCCCGGTGCCCCTGCGCCAGATCGGCGAGCGCGCGGCATTCGGTCAGGGAAAAATGCGGGCTGCCGAAAGCCACCAGATCGATCTGCCGGGGTCCCTGGTTCAGTTCGCCCCAGACACGGGCCAGATCTGCGCGCGTCACGGTCACACGATCTGCGGGAACCGGAAAGTCCGCTGCCTCGGGCGTGTGGCCCGCGACATGCAGCATGGGCGAAGCCGAGGTGGTGCCGAAGGCTGCGCACATCGCCTTCAGATCATCGCGTGAGGGCGTGGTCGCCTCCAGCCCGG
>JANPKV010000018.1:0-12346 GCA_031426185.1 Rhodobacterales bacterium
TCCCTGGTTCAGTTCGCCCCAGACGCGGGCCAGATCGGCGCGCGTCACGTCCGCACGATCTGCGGGAACCGGAAAGTCCGCTGCCTCGGGCGTGTGGCCCGCGACATGCAGCATGGGCGAAGCCGAGGTGGTGCCGAAGGCCGCGCACATCGCCTTGAGATCATCGCGCGAGGGTGTGGTCGCCTCCAGCCCGGTCAGAAGGGGGATGCAGCTGGGTGCCAACTGCCCGGCGATATATCCAAGCATCGGCCATATTGCATCGTCATGGCCGGGCGGAAGATCGATGTGGATCCGCCGTCCGGGCGCGCGGTTGGCCGGCAGATAGACACCAGACAGCGGCGCACGCCCGGTCATCGCGATGAAAAGATCAAGATAGTCGGGATGTTTCACCGTCCGCGCGGCCAGCACCGTATTGGCAAAGATCACCGCATTGGATTCCGACCAGCCGATGTTTTCGCCCGCCTCGGGCGCGGTATCCAAAAGGTATGGGGCGCAGGTGAAGGTGGGCCGCGCCCCCATCCTGACATAGGCATCCGCCAGACGTGCCGCACGAAGCCCGAAATCCGGCGGGACGCCCTGTTTGCGCCAGTTGCCGTGATCGACCGAGATCGCATTCATCGTGGTCGGGATGCGGACACGGCCACCCATCTCGGCCATCGCTTCGGCAAAGCGAAGGTTGGCGGTATTGGCCAGAATGCAGCCGTCGATATGCCCTTGTGTGACGTCCACCAGGGCCGTCGCACCCTGCAGCGCGGCCATGGCGCAGATGACCTGCATCGCGATGCGCCGGGCAGGGCCCTCGGCCCCATCAAGCATCGCCAGGTCCAGTGGCGAAAGGTCCAGCTTTGCCACGGCCAGTGGGTCCAAGTGAAAGGTCATCCCGTCCAGCACAATGGAGTCGTCCGTCAAGACGGCGCTTTGTGCCGCCGCCGCGATGTCAAACGCATCGGCATCAAGTCGCAGCACCGGGACGGGCCGCTCGAACATCCGTCCGGCAATCATCGCGCCAAGGGTCACCACATCCTCGGCTTCGCGGAACACGAAGGCGGCAGGCGCGATCCCGTTCAGGGCAAGGTCCAGCATGACGCCGCTGCCGCTGCACGACCCGCGCGTCGTCGGCATCACCAGCACCTTGCCGGCGATCGACTGCCCGCACAGCGGATGGTGCGCGTCGATCACGAGACCGGTCAGGGGATCAACCCCGCCCCAAAAGCTGAGCCCTTCACCACAGGCCAGCACGGGACCGGCGGCTTGTCCCGCGATGATCAACCGACCCCTCATGGGACGCGCCGTCCATGGCTGTGGCGACAATGATCTATCATGGTCTCGTCCCTTCGACGGCCCGTGGCGCGCAAGTCAACGCACGTTCGACAGAAACTCGCGGGTCTGCGGATGCTGGGGCGAGGTGAAAAACTGATCGGGGGGCGCGATCTCGGCAAGCACGCCCTTGTGGAAAAATGCAACGCGGTCCGACACATCGCGGGCAAAGCTCATCTCGTGTGTGACGCAGATCATCGTCATGCCGTCGGTGGCCAAAAGCTTCAGCGTGTCCAGCACCTCACCCACCAGCTGCGGGTCAAGGGCAGAGGTCACCTCGTCGAACAGGACATAGGCGGGCGACATGGCCAGCGCGCGGGCAATGGCCATGCGCTGTTGTTGTCCACCCGACAGGCGGCCGGGATAGACCGCCAGCTTGTCGGCAAGCCCGACATGGGTCAGCTGCCTGACCGCGATCTCTTCGGCCTCGGCCTTGGACATGCCCAAGACCTTGCGCGGGGCAAGGGTCACGTTTTCCAGCACTGTCAGATGCGGGAATGCGTTGAACTGCTGGAACACGATGCCGATCTTGCGGCGCAGTTTGTTCAGGTCGGTCGTCTTGGCATGTACTTCAACCCCATCCACCAGGATGGAGCCGGAATTGATCTGCTCCAATCCGTTGATGCAGGTCAACAGCGTCGATTTGCCTGACCCCGAGCCACCGATGACCGAAACCACTTCGCCCTTTTCGACACTGAGGTTGACGCCCTTGAGCACCTCAAGGCTGCCGAACGACTTGTGGACATCCTTGATCTCAATCATTCTCGCGCCACCTTTTTTCGAGTTGTCCGCCCAGGCGGGCAATCGGAAAGCTCATCAGGAAATAGATCGCGCCAACGACCATCAGAATGAACATCGGTTCCTGAAGGCGGGTGACCAGGATCTGGCCAGATCGCAGCAATTCGATCAATCCCAGCCAAAGCACGAGGGCCGAGTCCTTCATGACCCCAAGGGTCAGGCCGATCCAGCTGGGCAGGGCAACCCGCAGCGCCATGGGAAAGACAACATAGGTCATGTCCTGACCCCAGCTCAGCCCAAGGGAGCGCGCGGCGCGACGGGTCACGGTCGGCACCGCATCGATCGCGCCCCGCACGATTTCGGTGCAATAGGCCGAGGTGTAAAGCGCCAGCACGATGCACGACGTGGCGAAAGGCGGCATGTTCAGCCCGGCAATCGCCTGAAACGCGTTCGCCAGGACCAATTGGATCAGCAGCGGGACGGACCGGAACACGTCCAGCACAAAGATCAGCGGCAACGCGACCCAGACGCTGACATGCGCCCGCACCACACCGAACAAGAGACCAAGGAGGGTGCCGCCGGTGACCGCAAAGAACGTGACGGCGAGCGTCATGCCCGCGCCCTTGATGAGGAACATCAGGTCGCTGAGGGTAAGGGCGGTGTCAAACATGGTGCATGACCCCGCTCAATACCGGAACAGTCGCGCGGCCAGAAGGCGCGCACCAAGGGTGACAGCCTTGGCGATCAGGTAGTAGATCACTGCGGCAATCGCGAAGATCTCGAAGGTCCGGAAGCTGCGCACGTTGATATCCTGCGTCACGCCGGCAAGATCGGTGTTCATGCCCACCGTCACCCCCAGCGACGTCATCAGGATGGCCCACACCATCTGATTGGTAGTGGGCAGAAAGGCGATGCGGAACATCTGAGGCATGATGATCAGCCGGAAGGCCTGGATCGACGGCATCCCCAGAGACCGCGCCGCGCGCAGCTGCGTGCCGGGAATGGCCCGCAAGGCCCCGCGGAAGGTTTCGGCAAGATACCCGGCATTGTTGAAGGTGATGCCCGCCAGCAACGCGACATAGGGGCTGAGGTGGATGCCGAACGAGCCAAGGCCGAAATGCGCCATGTAGATCTGGAACAGGGCAGGGGTGTTGCGCGACACCTCCACCCAGGCGGTCGCCGGGGCGGATACCCACCGCGACTGCGCATTGCGCGCCACCGCAAGGATGACTGCAAAGGCGATGCCCATGGCCATCGACAACAGCGCGATCTGCAGGGTCACCAGCGCGCCGTCCAGCAAAAGCGGAAGCTTCTGAAAGGCTTGCCGCCACTGGAAAGTATAGTTGAACATTCTGGCACGTCCTCATTTCGGAGGGTCCAGAACGGGTGGGAGGGCTATGCGCCCTCCCGTGCGTTCCGGGGTCAGATCAGTGTCAACGGTAGACGTTGTCGATCGTCAGTTTGGGCGCGGCGCCACCGACCCACTTGTCATACAGTTCCTGATACCGGCCAGAGCGGACCTGCTGGTTGATGAACAGATCGAGGTAGTTCAGCATGCCATATTCCTGGCGCAGGGCGATCAGACCCACATAATCGACCGGGTAGGGCGCGTCGCCCTTGATCACGAGGCCTTCATACTGCCCGCCCTCGACGATGGCGGAGGCGACTGTCGAGGTGACGACGGTGGCGTCGATCTGCCCTTGGGACAGGGCGAGGAAAACATCGGCCTGGCTTTGATACGGACGGAATTCGCCCGCGCCCCAGCCCTTGACGTTCTCTTCCAGCGCGATGCCTTCAAAGGTGCCGCTGACCGAACCGACGGTCTTGCCGCTCATGTCTTCGAACTTTTCGATGCCGGCCCCTTCGCGGGTCAGGACCACGTTGGTGAAGGCAAAGTAGGGAATGGTGAAACCCACGGTCTTTGCCCGCTCCAGCGTGTCGGAGGTGGATGCGACGCCGACATCGACACGGCCGGATACAAGCGCGGGAATGCGGTCGGGAAACGGCGTCTCAACGATTTCGGCGGTCACGCCGAGGGCAGCGGCGAGGTCGTTGCAATAATCGACGTCAAAGCCGATGGGATTGTTGTCTGCATCGCGCGATCCCATGGGCGGGAAATCAAGAACCACGGCGCAGCGCAGGGTGCCCGAAGCCATGATGTCGTCAAGCTTGTCGGCGCTTGCCGAGGTTGCAAGGCACGTCGCGGCCATAAGGCTGCCCAGAAGGATAGATGTTCTCATGATTGTATCTCCCGTTGGTTCTTGTTGATTCGAGGGACGTTTCTTTACCAAACTATGTTCCGCGCCCTGCCATGGCACAAGGCAGAATCTAAGTTATATACAGGCTGTATATTTGTGCGCTGCCCGCTCATGGGTGACGCGTCACGCCAGGCGCAGGCCCGTAAGCAGTTGATCTGCGCGCTGGGCACCCATAATCATGCGGGCGACATTGAGGGATCAGGTGATGGATGACACCGCTGCGGCAGTACCAGAACGCAAGCGCGGTTCCGGGGTCAAGAAAGCCTATGATCTTTTGCGCACCGAGATACTGGATCTGACGCTTCCACCCGGAAGCCCCATAGACGAGGTTCAGCTGGCAGACCGACTTGCGCTGTCGCGCACCCCGATCCGCGAAGCGCTTGCCCGGCTGGCCACGGAAGGGTTGATCGATACGTTGCCGAACCGTTCCGCCATGGTTTCGAACATCGATTTTCTGAATCTGCCTGCCTTCTTCGATGCGATCACCCTGATGTACCGGGTGACCAGCCGACTTGCCGCGCAAAACTGGCAGCCCGGTGATCTGGACATCATCCGTGCCCATCAGAACGATTTCGCCGCTGCGGTCGCCAGACATGATGCGCTGGCCATGATCGGCACGAACCGCGATTTTCACGCCGCCATCGCCGTGGCCGCACGCAACCGCTATTACGAGGCGCTGTTTACCCGCCTTCTGGACGACGGCCGCAGGCTTTTGCGGCTGTATTACCAGTCCTTCAACGACCGCCCCCCGGCATCAGTAGTGTCAGAGCACGAAGACATCATCGCCGCGATCGCCGCCCGGGACGTGGATGCGTCGGACGTTCTGGCCAAGGTGCATGCCGATCAGATCGTGCGCCAAATCCAGAAGCTGCTGACCTGGGACCAACGGCAAGATATCGTGATCTCGCGTGCAAAGTAGGTGGCGACAAAAAGTATACATGTTGTATATCTCAAATCCAAAGCGAATCCCGCAGGTGTATCCTTGCCACGGGAATGCTGACATCCATCCTTGCCGTGGGAGTTTCACATGAAGGCTCAGATCTTTTCCGGTGTTGTTCCGGCCCTGATGACCCCTTGCACCCCAGACCGCAGGCCCGATTTCGACGCCCTGGTCCGAAAGGCCAAGGATCTGATCGCAGCCGGGATGTCGGCCGTCGTCTATTGCGGATCGATGGGTGACTGGCCGCTTCTGACCGACGCCCAGCGTATGGAGGGGGTGGAGCGGCTGGTCAAAGCCGGGGTCAAGGTGATCGTGGGGACCGGGGCCATCAACACGGCCTCTGCGGTGGCGATTGCCCGGCACGCGGCGGCGGTGGGTGCGCATGGACTGATGGTCATTCCCCGCGTGCTGTCGCGCGGACCTTCTGCCGCAGCGCAGCGGGCGCATTTCAAGGCGATCCTTTCGGCCGCCCCCGATTTGCCCGCCGTCATCTACAACAGTCCCTATTATGGCTTTGTGACGCGCGCCGATCTGTTCAACGCGCTGCGTGCCGAGCATCCGAACCTTGTCGGATTCAAGGAATTCGGCGGCCCCGGGGAAACCCGCTATGCCGGTGAATTCATCACCTCGGCGGATGATGACGTCACCTTGATGGTCGGTGTGGATACCGGGGTTGTGCATGGCTACGTCAACTGCGGAGCGGTCGGCGCGATCACCGGTATCGGTGTAGTCCTGCCGCATGAAGTGTTGACGCTCTGCAATCTGTCGCGATCCGCGGCTGCCGGCGATGTGGAGGCGCGCCAGAAGGCGCTTGAACTGGAATCCGCATTCCAGGTGCTGTCCTCGTTTGACGAGGGCCCGGATCTTGTGTTGTATTTCAAGTACCTGCTGCTGTTGCAGGGCGAAAAGGAATATGCGCTCAACTTCATCGAAACCGATGAATTGAGCCCAAGCCAGCGCGGCTATGCCGAAGCGCAGTTCAAGCTTTTCCAAACCTGGTACGCCGAGTGGAGCAAGCAGGGCGGTGCCGTGGCACGTTGCCTCGGCTGATCCAGGACCCTTGTCGGGGCCAAGACGCCGGCGGCCCGCTCAGGCGGGGACTGCGGGCGCGAGGCTGAAAACCTCAGCTGCCGGTTTTCCGGCGGCAAAGGCGGCGATCCAGGCGGTTTCGCGGGCAAGCTTGGCTTCGGCATCGGCAATGCGGGTTCTGACGAACTGCGGCGTGAGAGATACCAGCCCGTCATCATCGCCCATGATCAGGTCGCCCGGCGACACGAGGCAACCGCCGATCACGACAGGCAGGTTGACCGCGCCACGATCTGCTCCGGTCGGGCCGCGCGGCGTGATCCAGCGCGAAAACACCGCAAAATCGTCCCAGCCGCCCAGGGTGCCCGTGTCACGCACCGCCCCGTCGCACACCACTCCCGCAATCCCCTTGTTGCGCAAGTGACCCGAAAGGATGTCGCCGATCATCGCGGCGTCGCGGTGCCCGGCGGCGTCGATCACCAGAACCTGGCCCCGCTGGATCACATCAAGCGCGTGCAGAACCGCGCCAAAGTCGGGCGCCTCGCAGCGGACGGTGACGGCCTGACCGAAGAGACGCGGTTGCATGCCGGCAGGGCGAAGCGGGCGGATCGCAGGGTCGATCTGGCCCGCATCCCGGCCCAGATCGACCGCAACGGCGACAGGAACTGCGGCCCAGTGGGCAATTTCGGCAGAGGTCAGGGTAGCGGCCGGCGGGGTGTGCAAGGTGACGGGCATGGGGTCTCTTTTCAGGGAAAGGGATGGGCCTTCAGGGACTTGCCCAAAGCTGCGATGCCCGTCCGGATGTTGTCCTCCGACTGGGCAGAAAAGTTGAGCCGCGCGTGATTTGGCCGTGGGGTCAGCGGAAAGAAACTGGCGCCGGGCACATAGGCCACGCGGGCCTGCGGCAGGGCCACGTCGCGCATGAAGGCGGTGGCGTCGAAACCTTCGGGGAAGGTCACCCAGATGAACAGCCCGCCGTCCGGATCGGTGGCGGTGATCTCTTGCGGGAAATGCTGCCGGATCGCGTCCAGCATCGCCATCTTCTTGCGGGCATATGCCGTCTGCAAGGCCACGACATGTGCCGCGAGGTCGTGGCGGTCGAGAAACAGGCTGGCCGCCGCCATGTTGAGGGTCGAAGTCTGGGTGTCGGCCGCAACCTTGAGAAGCCCCATGCGCTCAATCAGGTCAGGCGCGGCCACGGCCCATCCGATGCGCAGTCCCGGCACGAGGACTTTGGAAAAACTGCCAAGGTGGATGACCCGCCCTTCGGTATCCAGCGACTTGAGGGTGGGCAGATTCTGGCCGGAAAACCGGATATGGCGGTAGGGGGTATCTTCCAGCACGATCAGGTCATGGCGGTTTGCCAGCGCGATCAGTTGCTGTCGGCGTGCAAGCGACATGGTGACGCCGGTCGGATTCTGGAAATCCGGCACCGTGTACACCATCCGGGCGCGCGGGTTGGTTGCAAGGATGCTTTCCAGCAGCTCCGTCTGCATCCCGTCGCCGTCCACGGGCACGACGGCATAGCGGGGTTGGCTGGGTTCAAACGCGATCAAGGCACCCAGAAAGGTGGGGTCTTCGGTGATGATGACGTCGCCGGGGTCGATCAGCATGCGGGCGGCAAAGTCCAGACCCTGCTGAGAACCTTGCAGGATCAGCACGTCCTCGCCGGAGCAGGGCGTGCCGTCCTCGGTCATCAGGCGCGCAATCTGGTCACGCAGATGCGGCAAACCGTTTGAGGGCGCGTATTGCATGGCCACACCGCCGGGTGCCCGGATGACGTCGTGAAAAATCGCGTCCAGCTGATCCGTGGGAAACAAGGTCGCGTCGGGATAGCCGCCCCCGAATGAAATGATCGACGGATCGGCGCCAAGAGCCAACAGCTCGCCAATGGCGGATGCCCGGACATTGGCCATCCGCTGCGCGTATCTTTGGGTCATACAAGGTCCGTCCCGATGTCAGTCGGCTGCAAGAGACACGGACTTGGAGGGCGTTGCAAGCGATGGCTGCGCGACCCCACCGGCCCCGGTAACTGGGTGCAAAGCCGGGTGCTGGGGGGCGCCGGCGTCGTTCATGGTCCAGCCGCGCGTGTGCTTCGGGCACCCCGTCCACTGTGCCCGCGCACACAAACACCACCTGGTTCTGCAATCGAAGGTCAATAAACGTCTGCAGAATCTAAAATCGGTCGCGGCTTGTGTTGGTTATACCGAGCCTGACATTTTTTGAACAACAGTCGTGTGTGAGTTGTACAACGTGCTGCCGAATCTTTCAGCGCCCGCGCGCGATGCGATACCAATGGCGCGGCAAAAGATTTCTTTCCCAGGCCATCAATGGCGACGGACTGCATGCGGAATGAAACTCTGTCGCGCGCACGATTAAGCTTTCAAAATTATTGGCGATACAATCTCCGGGCTGAATGCAGTTCCTGATAAAGATGGTCAAAGTCTTTAGGTGTCACACATGCAAGACGGTATCCGGTTCAGCCTGTGGTTGCGTGGCAGTCAGTGAACCCTAGCGGGATCGTACAAGTCGGTGGCCTGGGATGACGATTCCAGCCGAAATCTCGGGCTCGGTGGCGCGATCCGTGGCGGATGTGTTCCAGATCGACAAACAATATCAGTCCACTAGCAACCACGATCAGGTCACGCATGGACGCAAGCCTCCTCAGCCTTGGTGTCGCGGGTTCCCGTGACCTGGATCGCATCTGCCCCAAAGTAGCGCTGGGCTTTGGCCGTCGAGAATCCCCCGCCTGCTGCATTATGGGACCAGAATAGCACCTTGGCCGCTTCAGGCAACGACGAATGACGCCCCATGTCGGGGTGCCGATTTGGGCGTTGCGGGTCGTGGCGGCCTGACCCCCGTAGATCGGCGATCTGACAAGCTGGCGGCAATGAACGCTGGATTGCCGATGAGGTCTTTATTTGTGTTGGCTGATGCCACCGGTAATGGCGGTTCTTTATTGCGGCTGCTTGAGGCAATGCATCATTGACACACTCATGCAACAGACATTACCAATTTTAGAACCTTGGAGGAGGTAAGAGTAAGCGCTGGATATCAGGGCCTGTAAGTGCCCTGTGACCTGCGCTGCCAATCAACGAAATCGGGAGGAAGACAGATGAACAGATCATTCTACCGGCTGTTGGCGGGGGCTGCGGCGGTCGCATTGTCCGCGCCGGCGGCCATGTCCCAGGAATTGACGATCTTTTGGGCCGAATGGGACCCCGCAAACTATCTGCAGGAACTGGTGAACGAGTACGAGGCCGAAACAGGCGTCGTGGTCACGGTGGAGACCACTCCATGGTCGGACTTCCAGACCAAGGCGTTCACCGAATTCAACGCCAAGGGGTCGGCCTATGACATGATCGTCGGCGACAGCCAGTGGCTGGGTGCGGCGTCCGAAGCCGGTCACTACGTTGACCTGACCGAGTTCTTCGAGGCCAACAAGGTCGGCGAGATCATGGCGCCCGCCACGGTCCGCTACTATGCCGAATACGGCGGCAAGTTCTGGGCGATCCCGGCCGAGGGCGATGCGGTGGGCTGGTCTTACCGCAAGGACTGGTTCGAAGACCCCGCCGAGATGGCGGCCTTCAAAGAGAAATACGGATACGACCTGGCCCCGCCCGAGACCTGGGCGCAGCTGCGCGACATCGCCGAGTTTTTCCATCGTCCCGACCAGGACCGCTACGGCGTCGCGATCTATACCGACAACTCGTATGACGCGCTGGTGATGGGCGTGGAGAACGCCATCTTTTCGTTTGGCGGTGAGCTTGGCGACTTCTCGACCTTCCAGGTCGACGGGATCTTGAACTCGGAACAGAACGTCGCGGCGCTCGAGGCCTACAAGGAGCTTTATGGCTTCACGCCTCCGGGCTGGGCCAAGACGTTCTTCGTCGAGAACAACCAGGCGATCACCGAAGGTCTGGCGGCGATGTCGATGAACTACTTCGCCTTCTTCCCCGCGCTGGTGAACCCCGCGACGAACCCCCACGCGGCGAATACCGGGTTCTTCTCGAACCCCGCCGGGCCGACCGGCGCGAAGCATGCTGCGCTTGGCGGGCAGGGCATCTCGATCGTGAGCTATTCGGAGAATATCGACGAGAGCTACAAGTTCCTGCAGTGGTTCATCCAGGACGACGTGCAGAAACGCTGGGCTGAACTGGGGGGCTATACCGCCAGTGCGGCAGTGCTTGAATCGCCGGAATTCCGGAGTGCGACGCCCTATAACGAAGCCTTCTACCAGACGATGTTCGTGGTGAAGGACTTCTGGGCCGTGCCCGAATTCGCAGAGCTTCTGACGGCCGCGAACGAACGGATCTATCCGTTCATCGTGGGCGGCGAGGGCACTGCCAAAGAGGTGCTGGACGCGCTCGCCGCTGACTGGACCGAAACGTTCAAAAAGTACGGCCGGGTTCAGTAGCCTGATTTCCCAAATGCGGTGGGCGCCATGGTGCGCCCACCGCTTTCTCTTCAGATGCAGGATGACATACCGTGGCAGACGTGATGACCCGGCTGGACCCTGACACGCGCGCTGCGGCGCGCGGATTGTCCGACCTTTCGATCCGCAATCTCTTCATCATTCCCACGATTGCGTTCCTGATCATTTTCAACGTCTTTCCGCTGATCTATTCGCTGGCCACGGCCTTTACGGATTACCGCGCCTCGACGTCAGAGCCTGCAAACTGGATCGGGCTGGACAACTTTCGCACGCTGCTTGGCGACCCGAACATCTGGCGGAACTTTACGATCACGGCGAAGTACGTGATCATTTCGGTCACAGGGCAGTTGGTGGTGGGCTTCGGTCTTGCCATGCTGCTGAACCGGCCGATCCCCCTGAAAGGGCTGATCACCACGCTGCTGCTGCTGCCGATGATGATGTCGCCCGCCGTGGTGGGGCTGTTTTGGAAACTGCTCTATGACCCGTCCTTCGGGATCATCAACTACTTCCTCGGCCTGGGGAAATTCGAATGGCTTGCCGACCCGCAGATGGCGCTTTTCGCCGTGGCGATCGTCGACATCTGGATGTGGTCGCCGTTTGTGATGCTGTTGTCCCTGGCCGGACTGTCCGCCGTGCCCAAGCACCTCTACGAGGCCGCCGAGATCGACCGCGCCGGGGCGTTCTACACCTTTTTCCGCATCACCCTGCCGCTGGTGGCGCCGATTTTGATGATCGCGATCATCTTTCGCACGATGGAGGCGTTCAAGACCTTTGACCACGCCTACATCCTGTCAACCCAGCCCACGACCGAACTGATCGCCATTCGCCTGTACAAGATGGCCTTCCTGGAATGGCAGACCGGCATGTCGTCGGCCTTTGCCTACATCGTGCTGATCGTCGTGGTCGCAATCACCAATATCTACGTGAAATACCTCAACAAGGCGAAGGCGCGCTGAGATGGCAGAGGTCAAGACAAAAGGCGAAGTGATCTTCAACCGCGCCGCGGTGGTTGCGGTGCTTTTGGCACTTGTGGTCATGCTGACGCCGATCTTCTGGATCGCGGCCACCGCCTTCAAGCCGCGCAATCTGGCGACGACGGCCCCGCCGACGGTGTTGTTCGAGCCGACGCTGTCACCCTATGCCAAGCTGTTCACCAAACGCAGCCAGCTGCGCGAGCCGGTGCCGGAAGACGTCTACGCGGCCGCACCCTGGTGGGAAAAGCTGGTCTTTGACGGCGGCGAACAGGTGGTGCGCAACAAGAAAACCGGCGAAGCCACGACATCGGGCTACGGCAGCCGTTATCTGAACTCTCTGATCGTCTCGATTGTCTCGACCATCCTTGCGGTGTCGATGGGGACCATCACGGCCTACGGGTTTTCAAGGTTCAGGGTGCCGGGGGAGCAGGATTGGCTGTTTTTCATCCTGAGTACGCGCATGCTGCCCCCCATCGTGGTCGCGATCCCGATGTTCCTGATGTACCGGGCGGTCGGTCTTTATGACACGCATATCGGGTTGATCATCCTTTACACCGCCTTCAACCTGTCCTTCGCGGTCTGGATCATGAAGGGCTTCATCGACGAGATCCCGCGCGAATACGAAGAGGCGGCGCTGGTCGATGGCTACACGCGGCTG
>JANPKV010000019.1:0-5331 GCA_031426185.1 Rhodobacterales bacterium
GAAAACGGTGCCGAAGAAACCGCCCGTGCCGGGTCCAAACGCGCCGCCGAACAATCGGCCGCCGCCGCCCTTTTGTCCCGGCTGGAGGCCGACACACATGACTGACACCACACGCGCAGGGTTCGTCGCCCTGATCGGCGAGCCCAATGCCGGCAAGTCGACCTTGCTGAACCGGATGGTCGGGGCCAAGGTTTCCATCGTCACGCACAAGGTCCAGACGACGCGCGCGCGCATCCGCGGGATCTGCATGGAGGGGCAAAGCCAGATCGTGTTCGTCGACACGCCTGGCCTGTTCCGCCCACGCCGCAGGCTTGACCGCGCGATGGTCAAGGCCGCCTGGGGTGGGGCATCGGATGCCGACATCATCGTCTTGATGATCGAGGCGCATCGCGGCATGACTGAGGGCGTCAGCGCCATCATCGAACGGCTGGCCAGCGAGATGCCCAAGGGCCAGCCGATTGCGCTGGCCATCAACAAGATCGACCGGGTCAATGCGGAAACCCTTCTGGCCCTGACCGAGCGGCTGAACGAGGCGTTCCCGTTCACCAAGACCTTCATGATCAGCGCCGAAAAAGGCTACGGCGTTGCGGACTTGCGCGAATGGTTGGCGGGTCAGGTGCCCGAGGGTCCCTGGCTTTACCCCGAGGACCAGATCGCCGACCTGCCAATGCGGCTCATCGCGGCGGAGATGACCCGCGAAAAGCTGACCCTGCGACTGCACGAGGAACTGCCCTATCAGCTGACGGTGGAAACCGAAGCCTGGGAGGACAAGCCAGACGGGACGACCCGCATCGATCAGGTCGTCTATGTGAACCGCGACGGTCACAAGGGCATCGTGCTGGGCAACAAGGGCGAGACGATCAAGGCGATCGGACAGGCCGCGCGCGCCGATATCTCGGAGTTCCTGGGCCGCACGGTGCATCTGTTCCTGCAGGTCAAGGTGCGCACCAACTGGCAGGATGAACCGGAGCGCTATTCAGAAATGGGGCTGGAGTTCAAGGACGGCGATGCATAGCGCAAGCCGTCGTAGCCCCCGCCTTTGCATCGCAGGCACACCCACATGCCGCCCCGCCTGACTGCCGATCTTTGGGTTTCGGCCTATCTTGCCCGGCTGCGACAGGCCAACATCCCGGCCTATGTGACCGCACGCGGCGACGCATCGGCGGGCGCGGTTGTCGTTAAGCTGGCCGTTCTGGACGGCACGGCGTGGGCCTATGAGCGCACCATGGACCTGACCACGGGCGGTCGGCGTTGGATGGTGCTCGCCGAAGGCGCCGAGACCGAGATTGACGCCATGCTGGCCCGCCAGCGGTCACGCGACCCCGATCTGTGGGTGATCGAGATCGAGGACAGGCAGGGGAGAACCCTGCTGGATCAGGACGGTCTTTCGGATTGACCCCGAACGGCATTGAAACTTTGCCCATGCTTCCCATCTGCCAAAAGATGCAACCATCCACGCCCTCGCCGCCGCCGCCCCTGCACGACCGTCCTGCTGCGCGCTTGCGCCGGCAGTTTGACCGTTTGCGCAAGGCCGCCCCGATGTTTGACGCGACGATCCACTGGCTGCAGGCGCGGCGCGCGCGGCTGGTGCGGGTGCCGGTGGCGATCATCCTGATTTTCGGCGGCGTCTTTTCGTTCCTGCCCCTGCTTGGGGTCTGGATGTTGCCGCTTGGCCTGATGTTGCTTGCGATCGACCTGCCGTTCTTGCAGGGCCCGGTCGCGGCGCTGATCGTCCGGGCGCGGCGGCGCATCAAGATCTGGCAGCGCTGGTGGCGCGCGCGTCACCGCTAGGGCCTTGCCGCTGCAGTGTGTTCACCCCAATACTTCGCATATGGATTGGCAAGACGAAGGCATGCTTCTCTTCATGCACCCGCATGGCGAGACAAGCGCCATCATCGAGATGTTTACTGCCGCACACGGCCGGCATGCGGGCGTCGTTCGCGGGGGCGCGTCGCGCCGCATGGCCGCGATCCTGCAGCCAGGCACGCAATTGTCGCTGACCTGGCGCGCGCGACTGGATGATCACATCGGCACCTACGCGGTTGAGCCTCTGCAATCGCGTGCAGCGCTCTTGTCCGACCGTCTGGGGCTGGCCACACTGGGGTCCGTCTGTGCCCTTTTGCGCGCCGCGTTGCCTGAACGCGAACCCCATCCGCGGCTTTGGGCTGCAACCATACGGCTTTGCGATGCCTTGATCGCGGCCCCGGGTTCACTTGTCGATTACCTGCACTGGGAGGTGATGCTGCTGGAGGAGATCGGCTTTGGTCTTGATCTGTCGGGCTGTGCGGTCACGGGGGCGGTGACGGACCTTGCCTATGTCAGCCCCCGCACGGGCCGCGCTGTCAGCCGCGCCGGGGCAGGGGATTGGGCTGACCGCCTGTTGCCGCTGCCCGCCTGCCTGTTGCGCGACGCCGCCGCGACGCCGGGCGATGTGCATGCGGGCCTGGCCATTACCGGCCATTTCCTCTTGCGCGAGGTCCAGGGCATGGGCGACCCGCCGGCCCTGCCAGCGGCGCGCGGTCGCCTGATCGATCTTTTGGGGCGCGCGGCGGTGGCGCAATGACGCCGCCGACGTCCCGAATGTCGGCAAGCGCGCAGACGCTTTGGCTGATGTCCGGCATGGTTGCGCATACCTGACATGGCTGACCGTGATCTCCCCCTTCCTGCCTCTCTGCGCCGGCTGCCCGGCGCGCGGGATTTTGCCATGCTGGCGGGCCTTGATGCGGCGGTGCGCGGCATCCTGATCTCGTCGATGCCGCTGAGCGTCTATGCCGCAGTGGGAACGGCAGAGCTGACATCCAAGGTCTACCTGATCGTCGGCGTGGTGGCGCTGGTGGCCGGTCTGATGGTCCCGGCGCTGACCAAGATCCTGCCCCGCCGCTGGACCTACACGCTGGGGTGCTGTCTTTATGTCGCGGGCATGGGGTGTGCCATTTACGGCGGTCCGGTTGCGATCAGTGTGGCGCTTGCGATGAACGCGGTGGCGACGGTCACCATCTTTGTGTGCTTCAACGCCTATGTGCTGGATTACATCGAGCGTGCCGAACTGTCGCGCACCCAGTCCACCCAGATGGTCTATGCGGCAACCCCTTGGGCCATCGGCCCGGTGGCGGGTGTCTGGATGCACGACTACTGGCAGCCATTGCCGTTCATCGTGGCGGGAGCGTTTGCGCTGTGTCTGCTGGCCACGTTCTGGTGGCTGCGCCTTGGCAACGGCAAGACCATCACCCGCGCGAAGCGGCCCGCCCTCAATCCGCTGGGGTATCTCGGCCCCTTCCTGCGCCAGCCCCGGCTCATTGCGGGCTGGGCTTTTGCGGTGATGCGGTCCTGCGGCTGGTGGGTCTATGTGGTATACCTGCCGATCTTCTGCATCGAGGCCGGGCTTGGCGACAAGATCGGCGGCATCGCGCTGTCGCTGACGAACGCTCTGCTGTTCGCGGCCCCGATGGTCAGCCGCCTTGCCCGCCGCGCGTCGGTCCGCAAGACGGTGCGCGCGGCATTTGCCGGGTCGGCGATCTTATTCGCGTTGGCTGCGCTCCTCTCGCCGCTGCCATGGCTCAGCGTCGCAGCCATGATGTGCGCCTCGGGGTTTCTGATCACCCTCGACGTGGTCGGCGGGTTGCCGTTCATGATGGCGGTCAAGCCGTCGCAGCGCACCGAAATGGCCGCCGTATATGCCAGTTTTCGCGACGTGTCGGGCATCCTGACACCGGGGGCCGCCTATCTGGTTTTGCTGGTCGCGCCGCTGCCCGGCATCTTTGTTGCCGCGAGTGCGGGCTTTGTTGCTGTCTACCTGATCGCTGGCCGGCTGCATCCGCGTCTTGGCATCCAGCGTCCGTCGCGCGGCCGCGAAGTGACCACCTCGTCCTAGACCTTGGTATTGGCCACCAGCCAGGCCGCCGCGTCGCGCAGCGCCTGTTCAGGTGGTGTGAACGTCATGCCCATTTCGCGCATTGCGCGCTGGTTGGACACCCGTTCCACCGTGCCAAGTTTCGGCAAGATTGCTTTGATCGAGCCATCAAACAGCGCCAGCACGCGCAAGAGAAAGATCGGCGCTTCCCTTGTCGCTATCTTTCGCGCCGGATACCTTGCTTTCAGCGTCTTGGCCATTTCGGCAAAGGTCATCGAACCAGCCGCCGCGATATAGCGTTTGCCCACTGTTTCGGGCCGCTGCACTGCGCGAAGGTGCATCGCAGCAACGTCCCGCACGTCCACGATGGGAAGACCGTAAGGCGGCTGCATCGGGTCTTTGCCCTTCAGGAAACGCTCCACGATCCCGAGCGACGATCCATAGTTGGCATCCAGTGGTGCGCCCAGCACAAATCCCGGATTGATCGTGGTCAGCGCCAGACCGTCGGTCTTTGCCAGCTCCCAGGCACGGCGTTCGGCCATCGTCTTGGACTTGCCATAGGCAGTCGTCGTCGGCAGGGCCACGTCGCACCAGTCATCCTCGGTCTGCACACCCGTCTTGGTCTCATCAAGGACCGCGACCACCGAAGAGGTCAGCACGATCCGCGCCACGCCCGCCGCCTTTGCCGCGCGCAACACCCGTTCGGTCCCCTGCACAGCGGGACGGATCAGGTCGTTCTCGTCCTTGGGCTGCGAGATGGGAAAGGGTGAAGCGGTGTGGATCACCGCGCTGATGCCCGTCATCGCCTCAGCCCAGCCCGCATCGCTTTCCAGATCGGCGGCGACGAAGCTTAATCGCTCTGCCGCGCCGGCACTTGCCACCGGCAGAACCGCCTTGCGCACTTCGTCTGCGCGGTCCAGCCGCCGGACGGTCCCGCGCACGCCATACCCCGCTGCCAGAAACTGCGCCGCGATGTGCTTGGCGATAAAGCCGGATATGCCGGTGATCAGAACTGTCTCGGTCATCGGGCTTTCCAATCCTGTCAGTTTACACTGTCAAGATAGAGGGGAACTTGCCACTGTCAAGACGCCAATCAGATCATCGCAGCGTCAGTCCAGCAGTCGTCGCGCGATCACCTGAGCCTGAATTTCTGCAGCACCCTCAAAGATGTTCAGGATCCGCGCATCGCACAACACCCGGCTGATCTGGTATTCCAGCGCAAACCCGTTGCCGCCGTGAATTTGCAGCGCATTGTCCGCCGCAGCCCAGGCCACCCGCGCGCCAAGTAACTTGGCCATCCCCGCCTCGAGGTCGCAGCGCTTGTCGTGATCCTTTTGCCAGGCGGAGTAATAGGTCAGTTGCCGCGCCATCATGATCTCGACCGCCATCATCGCCAGTTTCCCGGCCACGCGCGGAAACGCGATCAGCGGCTTGCCAAACTGCTGGCGGTCCGATGCATAGGCCATCCCCAGTTCCAGCGC
>JANPKV010000020.1:0-8967 GCA_031426185.1 Rhodobacterales bacterium
TGACACTTTTTTTGCCCTGTGGTAGTTTCTCACGGAACCCAACGCGGTACTAGGGTGTTGAGTTCCGCACGAGAAACAAGAAGTGGGGAAAAAATAGATGCCTTTTCAGCAAGAGCAAAGCCTGAGCGAAGTGGTCGCAAAAAGTTTGCCATTTCTTCGCCGTTACGGGCGCGCGCTGACCGGCAGCCAGACGTCAGGAGACCGGTTCGCGGCGGCAACGCTGGAGGCCATCCTGGAAGAGCCCGCGGTGGTGACGACGGCTGCCGAACCCAAGGCTGCGATCTTCAAGGCGTTTCACCAGCTTTGGTCCAGCACGGGTGCGCTTTTGGGCACACCGGACACGGCGCTCTCGGCGCGCGCGCAGGAACACATGTCGATGCTGACGCCAAACTCCCGCGAAGCTTTGCTGCTCAGCGTGATCGAGGGATTCACCGCCGAGCAAATCGCCTACATCCTTGATACCGATCAGGAAGCAGTGGCCGGGCTTGTCTCCGTCGCGTTCGCGGACATGGAAGCGTCGGTTGCCGGTGCCGTTATGGTCATCGAAGACGAGGCCATCATCGCGGCAGATATCGTCGATATCGTTCGCGGCGCGGGGCACCGGGTCACCGGCACGGCGCGCACCAAGACCGAGGCGGTCGCCTTGGCCATGCGGGACCGTCCCGACCTGATCCTTGCGGACATCCAGCTGGCCGACAGATCATCCGGCATCGACGCGGTGAACGAGATCCTTGTCGAGTTTCCCCAAACCCCTGTCATCTTTATCACCGCCTTCCCGGACCGTCTGCTGACCGGAGAGCGCCCGGAGCCCGCATTCCTCATCACCAAGCCCTATAGCGAGGAACAGGTGCGCTCTGCCGTTGGACAAGCGATGTTCTTTTCGTCCACCGAAACGCTGACGGCCTGAAAAGGTCGAAGGAGAAGATATGAGGGAACCACGGGTCATCATCAGACGTTGAATGCGGCGACGTTCCAAGAGAACGGCCGCAATTTCAAAGGAGTGAATGATGAACCTACACCTGATCGCTACCTGCTGCGTCGTCGCGCTGGCCCCTGTTGCCGCGTTTGCGGACGTGGACAGGGTCGCCAAGGTCGAGGTGACGGCGGACCTGACTGCGGTGCAGAACGAAAAGGCCGCTGCCTACTGGTCCAACGTTTCGACCGATCTGGAAAATGCCATCGTGGCACGTCTGGTGGACCGTATCGCAGAAACCGGTGCTACGGTTTCCGTGGACATCCAAGAGGTTGAGCTGGCCAGTTCGTTCGAGCGCGCGCTGGATATTTCGGATGCGGTCCTTGTCGGCCAGGTCAGCGTCACCGACCTTACCGACAATTCCAACTTTGAAGCGTATGAGCTGAGTGTGTCGCTTGGCACCGCGCAGGTTCTTTCGGCCGACGGCCAGACCCTGACCTACGACTCGCTTGATACGCCCGAAGCGTATGCCGCCTTGATCAACAGCTTTGCCGACAATGTCGTGCAGCGCCTGGACTAAGGTGGCCGCGTGGCGCCTGCCCCCCGGCAGGCGCTACGCACATTTGCGCTTCTTGGGCAAGACAAGTGTCAGGACATCGGCGACCGACGTGTCGGAAAACGTGAAATCCAATGACAGCACACGCGCGTCCCGGTCGCGATTCACGCTGTGGCCCATGAACACGCAGACTGCGTTGCTGGTGGCCAGAAGACCGGCAAGCGCGGTATCGGCAAAACTTTCGGGTCTGAGGTGAAGAAATGCCATATCCACCTTTGCGCCGGCTGACAGCAGATGAACGCCCGCCTCCGGAGCAGCCGCAGTCAGAATCTCCGCATCGGGATCCCAGGCGCGGATGCTGGCGGCAAGATCCTCGGCGATGATGGCGATCGGCTCGACGATGAGAATTCGTGACATGCAGCCGACACTCCAGATGTGATTGCGGCATCTTCATTGCACGGGTCGGGATTGCGAAAGTTAATCTGCGACATAGACGGAAGAAAAAGTAGATGATCCAGGGTATAGATTGCGCTCATTGTCCGCTGCGAGTGATGCCGCTGTTCGTTCCGTTCACCAGCGAAGAACTGGCCTTCATGCGCCGGTTCAAGATCCGCGAGACGGCATTCAGACGCAACGAGATCGTTTTGTTCGAGGGGGAGCGTTCTCCCATGCTCTACACTGTGCTTTCGGGCATGGGCACGCGGTCCGTGCTGTTGAAAGACGGCCGCAGGCAGGTGATCAACTTTGTATTCCCCGGCGACTTCATCGGTCTCCAGTCCGGCCTGATGGGCGAAATGAAACACACGGTGACTGCTGCCTCCGACATGGTCTTATGCACGTTTGACCGGTCGCGCCTGTGGGAAATCTTTCAGTCGCATGCCGAGCGCGCCTACGATCTGACATGGATCGCCGCCGTCGAGGAGCATTTCCTTGGCGAGACCATCGCCACCCTCGGGCAACGCGACGCCATGGAGCGGCTGACCTGGGCGATGTTACGAATATGGCGGCGACTGGGTGCGGTCGGCCTGGTCCGCGACGGGACCGTCCCGCTTCCGTTTCGCCAACAGGATTTTGCCGAAGCCCTGGGCCTGTCGCTGGTGCATACCAACAAGACGGTCGCACAGATCCGCAGGCTTGGGCTGGCGCAATGGCGCGCGGGGCGGCTGTTCGTGCCCGACACCAAGCTGCTTGCAGCGGCGGCCGGCGTGACGGATGAGTACGAAGTCAAACGTCCGATCTTGTGAAAGTGGCGGGCAAATCCAATCAGGATTCGCCCGCCACGGACCTCAGGCCAGCCCCACCAATTGGCGGCGCCGACATCCGGTCAAATAGGACAACGTTCCAAACTGGGCACTGCAAACAGTCGCACTCTTTACCGGAACGAACCCGAACTCGTTACGCTGAAAAAGCCCAACTCGTTACGGTAAATTCGCGTCACCGCTGTCACGCGACCCCAGCGGACGCGACAGCGATGCCATCATCTCTTCGGTCGCAACCTGTGCCGACGCGGCGATGCGCTGACGTTCGTCCTCGAAGACGCGCGACAGCTCAGCCACGATCTGGTCGCGCGTGCGACCGAGATAGCGGTCCTCGACGCTGGAGCGCGGCAGCACCATGCCCAGCGCAGCGCCTGCTGCGGCCAGCGCCGCTGCGGAGGCCAGGGGCCGCTCGTGCAAGACGTCGGCAGAGGTGCGGCGCGCCTGGACGTGAAGCCCATAGGCCTGCTCACGCGTTTTGAGCGCAGCCGATCGCGCCGTATCGCTGAGCCCTTCCAGGCCTCGCCCAAGCGCGCGCCGGACGTCCGTGGTCAGTGCCGACATCACTTCGGTGCGGTGGCGTGCCAGGTCGCCTGCCATTGCGCCGCCCTTGCGGGCCGCCTTGTTGATCTGCCCAAGCATCACTCCGGCACGATCACGCAGCCTGTCAGCCTCGACCATCCAGTCGTCGAGATGCGCGGGAGCCGTCGATGGCGGCTGTTTCACCGGACCGCCCTCATCTTCCCAACGCGTCACAGCCTCATACTTGGAGCCGGCCAAGGCGGGGGTCTGCGCGTCCTTGCCGTCCTTTTTGCGACCGAGGATGAACCACGCCACACCGACAGCCGACACCGCCAATGCCATCGGGTTGCCGCGGATCAAGCGATCTGCCGCGGCGGTATAGCTCCCCGCGTTGCGACCTATATAGTCGGCCGCATCCTGCCAGAGGCTGTCGGGCGAAAACCGGTCACGCAAGGCAGAGAATGCCTGCGCCACGTCCTGGCGGTCCTGCTCGAGGCGCGCTTCGATCTCATGCGGGCCCTCGGACCCGCGTTCATGTATGGATGTCTGCTGTTGCACCGGATTTCACCATGGTTTTAAGGGTTTCTGCGTCGCGTTGCAGATTTCTGATACTGCGCTTGGGCGCGAGGTTCGAAGGCGATATCTGACGACGCGCATATTGCACGAGGATCAGGGCCACGATCACCAGGACGACGCCGACGATTACGCTTGCCCAGACCGGGGAAAGCCCCAGCGCGACCAGGCCCGCGACCGCCGCTGCGGCAAGCACGTTCAACGCAGTGATGACTAAGACTACCGCAATCAGCGCTGCAATCAGCGCACCCAGCATGTCGTGCAGGCTGCGTTTGGCCTCGGCCCGGGCAAGGGCGATTTCGCCCCTGACCAGACGCGACAGGCCAGACACCAGGTCCGAGAGCAGATCAGGTGCGGATGGTTGGGGGTCCGGACTGTCGCGAAAGCTCATGAACGTCCCCCGTCATATTGCTGGCGGGTCTGGTAGGAGGTCTGGCCGGGGCGCCCTTCGGCGTAACCGTAATCGTCATAGCGACGCTGCGACGAGGACCGCAGAAACCGCGCCAGGGCGAACCCGGCCACGGCTGCGCCGGCAGCAAAGACGCCGGGGTTGCGACGCGCCATGTCGCGCAGATCGGCCGCGATCTCGCTGACGCTGCGTTCGCGCAGGGTCTCAGCCGCCGTCGACACTCCGCTGGCCACGGCCGACAACATCTTGGCCTGGACGGAACCGGCCTCCGGCTCTTCGGCTGCGCGGCGAAGGGTTTCTGCCAGACGGTCGCCGCTGTCGCTCAGCGCGTCACGGGCCTCGTCCATCCGCTCCAGCGCGTTGTCGCGCACGGTGGTCGCAGCCTCCGATGCCTTTGCCGACAGGTCTGACGCCACGGCGCGCACCTTGTGGGTGGCTTTTTCCGCCGCGCCGGACATCTTGGCCTTGGCCTCTTCCATCCGGTTTTCGGCAGTACCCATGGCGGCATCGGCGTTTTCGTGCATGTTGTTGTCGTTCGTGTTCATGATCTTCTCCAGTTTTTGGCTATTCAATCGGATGTACAAAAGCCCTGCGACAGCGTCGTGGGCCGGTGGTTACGCAGCGTCAGGCCGGCACCCCAGGCGACGCCAACAGCGACACAAGTTCCTGGCGCATCTCGTTCAGTGCCGCGTCGTGGTCTTGCGGCAGGCTGGCGGCAATGGCGCGATCAAACGCCTCAAGGACGTAATCCTCGCCCGACCGGACCTGCTTCATGGTGTCGGCGTCGATCTGGTCGAACATCGCACGCATCGACACGACCGCGCGGTTGACGGTCCCCATGAACGACCCCGACGCATCGGGCACCGCACCCATTTCGCGGACCATCCGGTCAAGACGCGCCGCACGCCGGACGTGCAAAGCCAGAAAGCGTTGAACCACCGGGCTGAACGAGGGTTCTGCCTTTTCGGCCATCTTTTCAAATCCGCGCTGCGTGTCGACCGTCTGGTTATAGAGGTCGATCAGCGCATCGAGGCTGTCTGCAGCGGCGTCGCTGCCGGTCAGGGATGTTGGCTCATAGCTTGACATTGCATTCTCCGTGTCGGGAACCGGCAGTGTCAGACCAACGCGGCGCTGCCCCACCGGTTCCAAAAAGAAGAAACTCCAAAATCTCTTGAATTGCCGGGAACCATGCAGAGGCGGCTGCGTTATTGCGTCGAACCGCTTTTGATCGGCCATCCCTCCCCCGGCCGATCGATCCTTGTTTCTCCGGTTCCACGCTCCCGTCCCTGGAGCATGCTACTTAGGCCGCAGGTTGAACCTGCGGCCTTTTTTATTGCGCGTGACGGACGTCGGTGGCTGCAGAGTCACGGGAACCACAATCCGCCGTCTGGTGTTGATTTCGCATGCCGGGGCAAACCTTTTGCGATGCCCAGGGCGCATTTTGGAAAGGACGACAACATGAACACGACCAAAGCTGCATCCGCAGCAAAAATGCAAAGCAGCGGCTCGGAGAATACCCCCCTTGCCTCGCTTCTCGAGCATGCGCTGAAGGACATGTATTACGCGGAAAAGAAGATCTACAAATCGCTGCCGAAGATGATCAAGGCTGCATCCGATCCGGCGCTCAAAGAAGCCCTTACGATGCACCGCGAAGAGACTGCCGGACAGATCGAGGTCCTGGAACAGGTTTTCGAACAGATCGGCAAACGTGCCAAGGCCGAAAAGTGCGACGCCATTGACGGGATTCTCGACGAAGGCAACGGTCTGCTTGAGGATTTCGGCAAGACCGGCGCAGGCGATGCGGCGATCGTGTTCTCGTGCCAGGCGATCGAGCATTACGAGATCACCCGCTATGGTTCGATGGTGGCCTTTGCCAACGCGCTTGGCCAGACCGAAGTGGCTGAACTGGTTTCGGGCATTCTTGCCCAGGAACATGCGGCTGATGCAAAGCTGACCGACATGGCCGAAGCCCATATCAACCAGGCCGCCGCCTGATCTGACGCCGGCCGGCACGCAGCGGCGCGCCGGCCGGTGACACCCCCCGTGCCTTACCGCGTTGCCTCGATCGCTGGGGTTGCCGCCAACGTCCGCCGTCGCAGCGGGCTTTGGCGTCCCGTGCGGCGGCGCGGCTTGGTGGCAGGCTCCGTCAGGGCGCGCGGCTCGTCATCGCGGAATGCCTGCGCCAGCACCTCATCAAGGTTTGTCGCGCAGAAGTCCGCCCCGATCTCCATGATCTCTTCCAGCTTGGCCTCGGACACGCGGCGTTCCGATGGCGCCGCGGAATCCGCACCCGTGGATTGCCAGATCGCCAGCCCGACGCGCATCCTGGGCGACGCACGCTTCAGCCGTCGGATATGCAACAGCGACGCGCGCGACGGTGCCACATCCAGAAAGCTGAGGATCACGCAATCCGCACCTGTGCCGGCTATCCGGGCAAACCTGCTGGGCGTCAGGTCGCGGTGCGAAAAGACGTCCACGATGGCACCGTCCGCCGCCGCCGCCTGCCCCAGCATCTGCGCCGAGACATCGTCCAGTCGGGTGCGTCCGCCCAGCACGACCAACCGGTAGGCGTCGCCCGGTGACGACGTTGCAACGGGGACATCGTCGCCCGTGTCGTCTGCGTCGGCAGGTTCAGCGCGTTCCACCTCCACGATGGGATCGAGCTCTGCCAGAAACTGCCCGGCGGCGTCGGCAAACCTGTTTTCCTGGCTTGGCGACAGCACACCGCGTTCATAGTCGGCCTGCGCCAGGATCAAGGCGGGGATGCCCACGTCGCGGTGGTAATCAGACAGGTATTGGTCCTCCAGGATTTCCTCGGCGCGCAAAGTGCTTTCGACCGTGTCGCCGACCAGCAGCCGTTGGTAAAGACGCGAATGCGCCGCCAGGACCGGACGATCACCGAACAGGACGTCGAACGCCTCGAATTGGGGAATGTACCGTCCGACGACAACCAGACACACCGTCAAAGGCGTCGACATCACAAGACCGAGCGGCCCCCAAACCCAGGTCCAGAAGATCGCAGCCACAATGATCGCCAGGGGCGTGACACCCGTCCGCGACCCGTAAAGCCATGGCTCGATCACGTTGGAGCTGATCAGCTCGACCGTCAGGAACAACGCCGCGGTCCACAGCACCGTCGACCATCCGGGCGACACCGCAAATGCAAGGAAAAGCGGGAAGATGGCCGACAGGATCGGCCCGATATAGGGCACGAACCGCAGGACCAGCGTCAGAAGTCCCCACAAAACCGCGTTCGGCACGCCGATCAGCCACAACCCGACACCTATCGGGATGGCATAGATCACGTTGACCAAAAGCTGAACCAGCAGGTAGCGCCCGACGCGGGTGCCTGCATCCTCGATGACTTGGGTCGTCCGGTTTATATCGTTGGCGCCGACCAGACGGATGAACCGATCGCGAAGTTCATCGCGCTCCAGCAGCATGAAGATGACGACGACGATGACCAGTCCCGTCATGGCGATCGGGCTGAGAAGCGGCAATGCCAGTTCCTGCAAGGTCTCGAACGGCCCCCTGCGCTCCACCACCTCGACGGCGATCGCCTGGCTGGAGGGATCGGCTGCTCCCTGTTGGGGGAGCGCGGTCGCCATCTCGGCGTTGATTGCGGTGACCATCCGCGACAGGCGCGCGATGGGTCCGTTTTCGGACCCGGTTTCCTGCAGCACATTCAGTTTCGTGACGATGTTTTCCTGAAACGTCGGCAACTGCTGTGCCAGCTGCCCGATCTGGGTCGTCACGACGAAACCGAAAATCCCGATGACGGAAAACGCGATCGTCACAGCCGAAAGGACCGCCGCGATCATCGGCATTCCGAACTTGCGCAGATAACTGACCAGAGGCGACAGCGCGAAGGTGATCAGCATCGCGATGGCCAGGGGCAGGAAGACGTCGCGACCCAGCCGCAGTGCTGCAACGACCGCGATCAGGGTCAGGACCGCCAGTGCTGCTGCAGATCCGGCACCTGACCGGTGCGCCTCGTTACCCGCGCTTGTCTCATCCCATGGATGCGCGTTCGAAGCGGTTGGTGTTGCCGTTTTTTCCATATGTTCGCGTCCCTGGTCCAAATGCTGGTTGTGAACGCGGGCGGCCTCTATGCGGTTCCTCGCCCAGTCCCAGACGCCCGGCCGCCGTTCCCGGAACCTGCCCCCCGGCCCGTGCGTTTCTCGGGCGAGCAAGCACGCTCTTTACCGAAACGAGAGGCACCATGATGGATCACACATTGCACCGACCGCTTGACGCAAGCGAACTGACGGAATCGAACCTGTTGGATGCTGTCATCTACGGCGCGGATGACTACGAGATCGGAACGGTGTCGCATGTTCATGGCAGCGGTTCCAACCTGCAGGTCATCGTCGACGTTGGCGGGTTTCTGGGGATCGGCACCAAGACGGTGGCGCTCAGCGCAAGCCAGTTGCAGTTCATGCGCGACGACGAGGGTGTCATTCACGCGACAACCGCTTGGACCAAGGATCAGGTGGCAGATCTTCCCGAACATCACCATTGACCCGGTCAAACAAAAACTCGCGCCAGTTGCTGGCGCGAGTTGATGCAGGAATTCGCGGTGGTCCGTGGGCCGCACTGACCTGCCACTGGTCTTTCATCCAGCCACGACCGGAGCCCGGTGGTCATTTACGCCTGTTGGCGCGGGTTGAGCAATCGTCTGGCGCGCGGAACTCTCATCGCGTGCAGCGGGTCGGGCGATTGCGGTGGTCAGATGCAG
>JANPKV010000021.1:0-4660 GCA_031426185.1 Rhodobacterales bacterium
ACCGGGTTCACCAACGAAAAGGGGCTCGAGGCGATGGGGTCGAACCTCTATCTCGAAACCCAGGCCTCCGGTGCGGCGCTGACCGGCGGTCCCGGTCTCGATGGCCTCGGTGTCCTGCGTCAGGGGTATCTGGAGGACAGCTCGGTCGACTCCGTGCGCGAGGTGACCGAACTGATCAAGGCCCAGCGCGGGTATGAGCTGAACGCCAAGGTCATCACCGCCGCCGACCAGATGTTGTCCGCAACCACGCAGTTGCGCTGATGTGGCGGCTTTTGTTCCTGATCCTTCCGCTGCCGGCGATGGCCGATAGTCTGGTCGCCACGCGTACCATCCGTGCGCAAACCATTTTCGGACCTGGGGATGTAACGCTGGTCGAAGCCCAGATCCCCGGCGCGCTGACCTCCGCTGAGGCTGCGATCGGCCTTGAGGCACGCGTGGCCATCTATGCGGGCCGTCCGATCATGGCCTCCGCCATCGGACCTGCCGCCATTGTCGACCGAAACCAGCTTGTCACTCTGATCTTCACGCGCGGCGGCCTGACCATAGCAGCCGAAGGCCGCGCGCTGGACAGGGGCGGGGTCGGCGACCGGGTTCAGGTGATGAACCTTGCCTCTCGCAACACACTCACCGGCCTGATCGCGCCTGATGGTTCGGTTCAGGTCACGCCATGACAGTCAAAGGATACCCGATGCGTTACGCCCTTCTTTTCACGTTGCTTCTGGTCGGCTGCGGTCGTCTGGACCAGGTCGGCAAGGCCCCTGCTTTCACCCCGCTCGAGGGCAGCTATCAACATCATGCGATGTATTCCAACGCGCTGCCGGAAAGCGTTGACCCCGATGCTCCGACCGACGATTCCTCGCTTTGGACGGCGGGGCGATCGTCCTTGTTCGGCGACCGTCGTGCGACACAGCGCGGCGACATCCTGACCGTCGTGATCGAAATCGACGAAAGTGCCGAAATTTCCAATTCCACCGGACGCAGCCGCACCGGTTCTGAAAAGATGAAGATCCCCTCGTTGCTGGGTCTGCCGCAGCGCATCGATGGCCTGCTGCCCGAGGGCGCAGAGATGGCCGATGCAGTCGACACCAGCGGGACGTCAACTTTCAAGGGCAACGGATCCGTCTCGCGCAACGAAAAGCTGACTTTGCGGGTCGCGGCGACAGTGGTGGAGGAACTGCCCAACGGCGTTCTGCGGATCGAAGGCCAACAGGAAGTACGGGTAAACTTCGAACTGCGCGAACTGGTCGTGACAGGCTATGTCCGCCCCGTCGACGTCTCGCGCCAGAACGAGATCACCTATGACAAGATTGCCGGCGCGCGCATTTCCTATGGCGGTCGCGGCCAGATCACCGATGTCCAGCAGCCGCGCTATGGCCAGCAGGTCGCCGACGTCCTGCTGCCGTTCTGAGGCATTGAAATGAAAAAGCTGGTCCCTGTCATTCTTGCCTTGCTGGGCTGCGCCATCGGTGCGGGCGCGGGATACTTTCTGCGCCCTGCCGAAGCCAGTGCCCCCGACGCCGGTGCGGAGGCACCGGCCGATGCCAGCCAAACCGAAGGTGACAAAGCGGAAGGCGCCGAACCCGACAGCCACGCCGCCGCAGACAGCCATGAGAAAGAGGGTGCAGACGGCGAACACCAGCCGGAATACGTCAAGCTGAACAACCAGTTTGTCGTGCCGGTTGTCGAAAACGGGACCGTCGCCGCGATGGTGATCATGTCGCTCAGCCTGGAGGTCGCGCCCGGTTCGACCGAAACGGTCTATGCGCGCGAACCGAAACTGCGGGATGTCTTTCTGCAGGTTCTGTTTGACCATGCAAATTCCGGAGGCTTCCGCGGCACCTTTACCGATGGTGCAAACCTCGTCGTGCTGCGGCAGGCCCTCTTGGAAATCGGGCGCCGCACCCTTGGCGACATCGTGACCGACGTTCTGATCGTCGATATCGCGCGCCAGGACAACTAACCGAATCGCCAACGCCCGCAGAGCTTGGCGCCGGAACCGGACAAGATGCGCAGATGTTCGAGCGGGCGGCATTCGTGATGCGGCGCGCGCCGACGACTGACCGAGGACGGCTTGGGGGCCGACCCAGGCGCGCCGGTCGGGTCGGCACAGGCAGCACGGTTTTCCCAGGGCGCGCGATTACCGAAGGGCCGTCGTCTTGTGGCCGCGCGTCCCGCACCGTAACCTGCACCCCCCGCAGGAGACGCGACATGCCCTTTACCCTTGCCACCTGGAACATCAATTCCGTCCGGCTGCGCGAGGCGCAGGTCGCACGGTTCATGGCCGACGAAGCCCCCGACATCCTGTGCCTGCAGGAATGCAAGACCCCGGTGGAGCTTTTCCCGACCGAAGGCTTTGCGGCCCTTGGGTACCGCTATTTCGTCGCACGCGGGCAAAAGGGCTACAACGGGGTCGCGATCCTGTCAAAACTGCCGATTATCGATGCAGGGTCCACGGATTATGCGTCGCTTGGTCATTCGCGGCATGTCGCGGCCCGACTGGAATCGGGTGTCGTCATCCACAATGTCTATGTGCCAGCTGGGGGCGACATTCCGGATCGAACCGAAAACATCAAGTTTGGTCAAAAACTGGATTTCCTCACCCATATGCGTGACGCGTTTCGCGCCGACCTACCCAGGCGGTCCATCCTTGTCGGTGACCTCAACATCGCGCCACGGCCTGATGACGTCTGGTCGCACAAACAGCTGCTGAAAATCGTCAGCCATACGCCCGTCGAAGTGGATCACCTCACTGCCGCGCAAGACGCCGGGGGGTGGGTAGACGTGACGCGCAAGGATTTTCCCGTGGGTCTGCTTTATAGCTGGTGGAGCTATCGATCCGCCGACTGGGATACCGCCGACAAGGGCCGCCGCCTTGATCACATCTGGGCGACGCCCGATATCGCCTCTGCCGCGCATTCCAGCCGGGTCCTGCGCCATACGCGCAGTTGGCAGCAACCCTCCGATCATGTCCCGGTGCTTGCAACCTTTGACCTGTAGAACCAGCCAAACGCCCCTTGGCCTTTCGGTGGCAGATCGCCATATAAGGCCAGACAGTCAAGGCAAGGAGGGACGCGATGCTCGGATTGGGTGAGGCAACCGCGCCGACGGCAGATCTGATCAAGGACGGCACCGAGGCAAGCTTTATGGCCGATGTGATCGAGGCCAGCCGCGAGGTGCCGATCATCGTGGACTTCTGGGCCACCTGGTGCGGCCCCTGCAAGACCCTGACCCCCGCGCTGGAGGCCGAGGTCAAGGCGGCCAACGGCAAGGTTCGCCTCGTGAAGATCGATGTCGACCGCAACCAGCAGATCGCAGCACAACTGCGCATTCAGTCCGTCCCGACCGTCTATGCCTTTTGGCAAGGCCAGCCGGTCGATGGCTTTCAAGGCGCGCTCCCAGGCTCCGAGGTTCGAAAGTTCATCGAGCGTGTCGGGGCGCTTGGCGGAGATGGCGGTCTTGCCGATGCGCTCCTTGCGGCCGAGGAAATGCTGGAACAAGGCGCCGTCACCGATGCGGTCGAGACCTTTGCCGCCATCCTGACGGAGGACGCGGCCAACGCCGCTGCCTATGGCGGTCTGGTGCGTTCCTATCTGGCCTTGGGCGATATCGACCAGGCCGAGGCGTTTCTGGGGGCAGCACCGCCCGCCATTGCCGGTGCAAAGGAAATCGAAGCCGCCCGCGCCCAGATCGAACTGGCGCGGCAGGCGGCCAATGCGGGTCCCGAGGACGCCTTGCGCGTGCGCGTCGCCGCCGACCCGGATGACAACCAGGCCCGCTTTGACTTGGCAACCGCGCTGCATGCCGCCGGCAAGGTCGACGAGGCCGTCGATGTGCTGCTGGAGCTTTTCCGGCGCGACCGGGACTGGAACGACGGCGCTGCCAAGACGCAGCTGTTCACGATCTTTGAGGCGCTCAAGCCTCAGGACCCCATCGTCCTGAAGGGGCGGCGTCGGCTGTCGTCGATGATTTTCACGTGACCCCTGTCCCGCCGTGTCAAAAGGGCTAAATGCGCGTCATGGATAAATATGGCGACCTGCCCGATACGATTGCGATCTTTCCCCTTCCGGGAGCACTGTTGTTGCCGCGCGCGCGTTTGCCGCTGCACATCTTTGAGCCCCGATATCTGGCGATGATCGACGACTGCCTCAAGACCAAGCACCGGCTGATCGGGATGATCCAGCCGCGCGAAGTGCCCGAAGGCCAGGAAAAACGTTTGAACGCAATTGGTTGCGCTGGGCGTCTGACTGGCTTTTCCGAAACCGAAGACGGTCGCTACATGATCACGCTTTCCGGCATGTCGCGGTTTCGGCTGCGCGAAGAGGTGCAGGGCTTTACGCCCTATCGGCGCTGTCTTGTGGATTGGGCTCCGTTTGTTCGCGATCTGGGGCGCGAAGAACAGGACGACGGGCTGGAGCGCAAGGCGTTCCTTGACCTGCTTGGCCGGTTCTTCAAGGCGATGGAGTTGTCGACTGACTGGTCCAGCCTGAACGAGGCGGAGCCAGAGCTTTTGATCAATTCCCTGTCGATGCTGTGCCCGTTCAGTCCCGAGGACAAGCAGGCCCTGCTCGAGGCACCCTCCCTGTCGACGCGGCGTGAAACATTGGTGACGCTGATCGAGATCGCGCTTCGTGGCGGCGTCTCGGACGATGTGATGCAATGA
>JANPKV010000022.1:0-2971 GCA_031426185.1 Rhodobacterales bacterium
AAATCTTTCCCGGGCCGGGAAAACGGCGGCGAACCTTGGTCCGCGATTTCCACGAATTCTGGGAAGTCCCGGCCCATATAGGCCCATTTCCGGTGAAGGAAAAGCAAAAATGCGGGCGGTCATTCTGGCGTTGGCGGTACTTCTTTTTGCGGGTTCCGCGCGTGCCGACGGCGAACGTGCAGGCGATTTTGACTATTATGTCCTGTCGCTGTCTTGGTCATCGGCCTGGTGTGCGCTGGAGGGCGATGCGCGCGATGACCCGCAATGTGATGACGGGCGGGGTCTGACCTTCGTCTTGCATGGCTTGTGGCCACAGTTCGACCAGGGCTGGCCGCAATACTGCCGGACAGTCGAACGCGACCCGCCCCGCGCGACGACGGCCGCGATGGCAGATATCATGGGCGGGTCTGGCGTGGCTTTCTATCAGTGGAAAAAGCATGGCCGCTGTTCGGGACTGTCGGCCGACGCCTTTTTTGCGACCGCACGCCGCGCATTCGCTTCCGTGACGGTGCCGCCGCTGTTCTTTCGTGTCCGCCGCGACCTTGAGGTGCCGCCCGAGGTGATCGAAAGCGCGTTTCTGGAAAGCAACCCTGGGCTTTCGCGCGACATGGTGACCGTGACCTGCCGCGCCGGTCTGATTCAGGAAGTGCGCATCTGCATGGACAAGGACCTGTCGCCGCGCCGCTGCGGCGATGACGTGACCCGCGATTGCCGCCAGCAAGATGCGGTCCTGGAGGCCCTGCGATAAGGCATGCCAAACTCGCGATCGCCGTCAAATAGCGCGATCGCGAGGATGGGACGTCGGGGAAAGGATGGCGGGATCGGAGGTACAGGGAACAACGGGAAACCAGCGTAAAGACAACCTGAAAACAACGTCACTTCAATGATCGGTCCCTTCCAGCATGGGGATACTGCCGGGGTAATGTAAGGATCGAAAAATCCCGATCCCGCCAAGGAAATGTATATCATCCGGGTGCGCGGCATGCGCGTTAAGAAACCGTCAATGTGGCCGGACTTGCGTGATTTGCCCGCAATGCCCGCGCGACTAGTCTGACACCTTCAGGACGATCTTGCCCATATGGCCGGGGCTCTCGACCCGCCAATGCGCGGCGGCGGCTTCGGTCAGGGGGTATTCGCTGTCATGCACCACGCGCAGCGCCCCGCGTTCGATCATGGGCCACACCTCGGCCTCCACCGCCTCGGCGATCCGGGTCTTGGTGTGGTCGGACTGGGGGCGCAAGGTCGATCCGGTGTAGGTCAGGCGGCGCGTCATCAGTTCGGCAAAGTTCGCCTCAACCTTGGCACCTTGCAGAAAGGCGATCTGCACCAGACGTCCATCGTCCGCCAGGGCCTTGATGTTGCGCGGAAGGTAGGGCCCGCCTACCATGTCGAGAATCAGGTCCGCGCCGCCTTGGGCCCGCAGGATGCGAACGAAATCCTCGTCCTTGTAGTTGATGGCCACTTCGGCCCCGAGCGACCGGCAAAGATCGCACTTTTCTTCGCTGCCCGCGGTCGCAAACACCCGGGCGCCCAGCGCCTTGGCGATCTGGATCGCGGTAGTGCCGATGCCCGACGTGCCGCCATGGACGAGGAACCTTTCGCCGGCCTTCAGTCCGCCGCGCATCACGACATTGGACCATACGGTAAAGCAGGTCTCCGGCAGGCAGGCGGCATCCCGAAGCGACATGCCCGCAGGGATCGGCAACGCATGCGTCGCGGGCGTTGCGACATATTCCGCATAGCCGCCGCCCGGCAAAAGGGCCGTCACCTTGTCCCCGATCTGCCAGCGCGAGACGCCCTGCCCCAGGGCCACCACCGTTCCCGACGCCTCAAGCCCCGGCAATGGCGAGGCGGTCACCGGTGGCGCATAGGCCCCCAGACGCTGCAAGGCGTCGGGTCGGTTGACGCCCGCATAGGCAACCCGGATCACGATGTGGCCATGTGCTGGCACCGGAACCGGAACCGACGCCGGCTTCAGAACATCCGGACCACCCGGTTCCGAGATTTCCATGGCGAGCATGCTGTTGAGAAGTGTCATCGAGCCTTCCACCTTTCAGTGATCCTTGCGTCCCATATCGCGCCACCGCTCTTTTGCGCCAGAAAGGCTTTCCATAACCTTAGCCGGGCCGGCAAGAACTGCTTTCGCAACCGGGTTTTCGCCAATCGCGGCCTTGAGCTTCTCGATTTCCATCACGTCTGCAATGCGTCGGTCCAGAAAATCCCAGGTTGCCTGGTGGCCCGGGCTGTCATCGCCAAGCCAGTAAAGCACGGTGGCACCGTAGACGCCCGACAGGGTTGCGCGTTTGGTGTACCAGTTGAAATCCCGCGTGGTGTCGCCAAGCGCAGTCCAGATCGCATCCGCAGTTCCCCAGATCGCATGCGCCCCCAAGGCAGCATTCTGCGGCAAGGAAAAAAGCGTGGTCGCGCGACGCACCAGTTCGATATCGGCAGCTTCGATCCGCAGGCGCACGGCGCGCGCTATGCGGTCGCGAAAGCGCAGCGCGGACAGGTCTTCGGCGGCAAGGGCCGCAAGCATGGCCCGGTCGCCGCGCTGATGGTAGGCGCGGGCCAGATCCAGCCCACCCTTGGGATAGGCCAGCCGCGCCGTCGCGGCATCGACACCCGAATCGGTGATCGCCGCGCGGAGGGTGGTTTCAGACCACCCGTCAAACGGCACATGTGCCACGGCGGCATCCAGAAGTCTTTCCCTGGCGGTTTCCTGGTCCATTTTCGTCCTCTTGTCGTGCTGCGCCGCCTGCCCCCGGGTCGCACCACAGCGCGCGGTGGACAAGTGGCCTTCGTCTTGTTATAGGCCGCCTCGCCTGCACAAACAGTGCAACTTTAACCTAGGAAGGTGGTGACAACCACATGCAGGTCAGCGTCCGCGACAATAACGTCGAGCAAGCCCTTCGGGCCCTCAAGAAAAAGCTTCAGCGCGAAGGCGTGTTCCGCGAAATGAAGCTCAAGCAAC
>JANPKV010000023.1:0-7276 GCA_031426185.1 Rhodobacterales bacterium
CGCCTCTAGATACCGCTCAAATGCTGCGCAAATGCCGCTTGGCGTTTAGCAAAGCCTTAGAACTTCGACGTCAGTCTCGGCCTCGCATCCCAAGCCAGGGATGGCACCTTGTCGGCGCGTCCGTCAGGTACTGGATAGAACTCCCTTCCTGCCGCCACCGCGCGGCGTCCACGCCCCACGCAAAGCGGGGGCTTTTCGAAGGAACGTACACATGTCGTCCATCTTGACGAACAACAGCGCGATGGTTGCCCTTCAGACGATGAAGGGGATCAACGCGCAACTGAACGCGACGCAGTCGCAGATCGCGACCGGAAAATCCGTGGCCTCGGCAAAGGACAACGCCGCCGTTTGGGCAATTTCCAAAGTGATGGAATCGGACGTCGAAGGCTTCAAGGGCATCTCCGACAGCCTTTCTCTGGGGGCATCTACCGTCTCGGTGGCCCGCAAGGCCTCGGAATCCGTAACCAAACTTCTGACCGAGATGAAAGGCAAGATCGTTGCCGCTCAGGAAGACAACGTTGACCGGACGAAGATCCAGACCGACGTGGATTCCCTGGTCGACCAGATCAAGTCCGTCGTCGGCGCCGCGCAGTTCAACGGTCTGAACCTGATCAACGGCAGCCGCACCTCGGTCGATGTGCTGTCCTCTCTGGATCGCGACAGTTCCGGCGCGACGACCACGGTGACCGCGTCGTCCATTACGGTGAACGCCGAAAACCTCTCGACGGGCAACTATGTGGCAAACGATGTTTTCTCTGCCACCACGGCCGGTACGATTTCGACCGATGCAGACACCTTCGTGCTCACGCTTGATCAAGGTGGCGGAGGCGACGACATCACCATTTCGGACGGCACCAACGCGTGGCTTGCGGGCGACAAGATCTCGATCCGCATCGGCGACCGCGAGGCGTCTTACACGGTGTCGGCCAATGATGTGGATACCGGCAACGCTTCTCTGACGAGCACTGTCCCGGACATGATCGCGGTCGGCCTGAAAAATGCCATCGACTCGCTTGGTGTCAGCGGGCTGACGGTGAACTATGACAGTGCCAACCCCGGCCAGCTGGCATTCGTGAATGATGGCACCACTGACTTGTCGGTCAGCGGGCAGTACAGGAACGCAAACTCGGGTGGTCTCGGGGCACTGTCGTCGATCGACGTCTCGACCGCCGCAAATGCGTCAACCGCACTGGGCACCATCGAGACGATGCTGGATCTGTCGATCAACGCGGCGTCGAACTTCGGTTCGTCGGAAAAGCGGATCGAAATTCAGAAAGACTTCGTCGGTCAGCTGTCAGACGCCCTCAAATCCGGCATCGGCTCCATGGTCGACGCCGACATGGAGGCGGTTTCGGCCCGTCTGCAGGCCTTGCAGGTCCAGCAACAGCTGGGCACCCAGGCGCTGACCATCGCCAACCAGCAGCCGCAGAACATTCTCGCGCTCTTCCGCTAGCAACTGACATCGGCGGGGCGTCACCGGCGCCCCGCCACCGTCATCCCAAAACACCCCAGAAGCGGAAGGAACTTTCGTGAACGCTCATGCAATGGCGCATCGCAGCTATGCCCGCCCCGATACCCCGGCCCGGTCCCCGCGCGACATCGAATATGAACTGATTGCGCGGATCACGCGCCAACTGACGGCTGCCGCATCAACTGCCGATACCGGCTTTGGCGCGCTTGTCGCCGCGCTGCACGACAATGAAAGGATGTGGCGCACATTCGCGATGGATGTGGCTGAACCCACGAACGGCCTGCCTGCACCGCTTCGGGCCAAGCTCTACTATCTCTACGAGTTCACCGCCCAGCATAGCCCAAAGGTCCGCGAGGGGACCGCCAGCGTCGATGTTCTGATCGACATCAATACCGCCGTTATGCGCGGTCTGCGTGGCAACGGTGGTGCGACATGACCGGCCTGATCCTCAAGCTTGGCCCGCATGAACGCGTCCTGATCAATGGCGCAATCATCGAAAACGGCGAACGCCGCTCTCGGCTCGCGGTCAAGACGCCCAATGCCAACATCCTGCGCCTGCGTGACGCGATCCACCCCGAAGAGGTGAATACCCCGGTCCGGCGCGTGTGCTACATCGCGCAACTGGTCCTGTCTGGCGATGCGGCACCGGCAGACGCCCGCATGCAGCTTTTACGCGGCATCGAACAGTTGAGCCAGGTCCTGACAGATCATGACAGTCGCACGCAACTGGCGCTCGCCTCCAAGGCAGTGCTGGAAGACCAGCACTATCAGGCGCTGCGGGCCCTGCGCAGTCTCTTGCCGCGCGAAGAACGTCTGTTCGCGGCCCATCACGCATGACGTTCTCGCCCGCTCTTCCCATGCCGGGCTATGCGGGCTGGACGTTTCTCAAGCGCACCCTGCCCGCGCAGAATTTAGCCATGCAGGCCTCGCCCGTGATGAAACGGGACGAGGCCTACTTCCGTGAAAAGATCGGGTCCATCAATTCCGCCGAGGATCTGGTCAAGGACCGCCGCCTGCTGAACGTGGTGCTTGGTGCCTACGGGTTGGACGGCGACATCAACAACCGCTTTTTCGTCCGCAAGGTGTTGGAAAGCGCGACGCTGGACAACGCAAGCCTCGCCAACCGATTGGCCGACAAGCAATACCTCAAGCTCGCCGAGGCCTTTGGTTTCGGCGATTTTTCCACGCCACGCAACAAGCTGTCCGATTTCGCCGACAAGACGCTCGCCCTGTACCGCACGCGCCAATTCGAAACCGCAGTAGGTCAGCAGAACGGCGATTTTCGCCTGGCTCTGAACGCTGAGCGCGAGATTGCAATCCTTGCAGTCAGATCCACGAGCAATGACACCAAGTGGTTCAACGTGATGGGCAATCCCCCGCTGCGCAAGGTGTTTGAAACGGCGTTGCGGCTGCCCAGCAGCATTGCGACCATTGACATCGACCGGCAGCTCAAGGTCTTCAAATCGCGCGCCGAAGCGCAGTTTGGTTCAAGCGACCTGTCGCAATTCAAGGATCCCAAAAAGCTGGACGTTCTGGTGCGATCCTTCCTTTTGGCATCCGAACAGGCGGCCAGCGGCAGCTCGCAGCCGGCAGGACGGGCCCTGCAGATGTTGCAGGCGTCATCGTCACTGTTCGCGCGGCTTTGACGCGACCTGGCAGCGCGACTTCCTGTCAGCGACCGCCCTGCAGCGTCTCGGCCAGTCGGCGGAAACTGCCTGCGACCCCGTCATGCGGAGCATCCTCGGCCAGAAACGCATCAAGTGCGGGCCATACCTTGATCGCCTGATCGACGACGGCGTCCGACCCCTTGGTGTAAAGACCTGCCTGAATCATCAGTTCTGCCCGGTCAAAGGCGCCAAGCAGTCGTCGCGCCTCTCCGATCAGCTTGTTTTCGCCCTCATCGGCCGCCTCGGGCAAACTGCGCGAGACGGATCGCAAAAGATCGATGGCCGGAAACCGCCCGCGCTCGGCGATCTTGCGGTCCATCACGACGTGGCCGTCCAGAACACCGCGCAGGATGTCGGCCACGGGCTCCTCCATGTCGGACCCGGCAACCAGCACCGAAAAGACTGCGGTGATATCACCCAAGCCATTCGGGCCGGGCCCGCTGCGTTCCGCCAACCCCATGATCGCGGGCGACAGCGAAGGCGGATATCCCCGGAGCGCGGCGGTCTCGCCGGCCGCAAGCGCCACTTCACGATGCGCTTCGGCAAAGCGGGTGATGCTGTCGGCCAGGAAAAGGACCTGCAGCCCCTGATCGCGGAAATGCTCCGCGACGGTGATCGCCGCCAGCGCGCATTGCCGCCGCATCAGGGGAGACTGATCCGAGGTGGCCGTGATGACGACCGACCGCGCCATACCCGCAGGCCCGAGCGTGCGTTCGGTGAACTCGCGCAGTTCGCGTCCCCGTTCACCGATCAGCGCGATCACCACGACATCCGCCTCGACCCGCCGCGCGAACTTGGCCAGAAGTGAAGATTTCCCCACGCCTGAACCTGCGAAAAGCCCGATGCGTTGCCCCCGTACCAAGGGCAAAAGCGTATCGAACACCGCCACTCCGGTATCCAGTCGCGCCCCCAGCCGGTTTCGAGTTGCCGCCGCAGGGGCCTGCGCCCGCACCTTGCGCATCTGTGCGCCGGACCCAAGCGGTCGCCCGTCCAGAGGCCGCCCATAGGGATCGATGACGCGCCCGATCCAGGAATTGTCGGGCGCAAGCTCTGCCGCACCGAGAAGGTCGACGGCATCGCCGATCGCCACGCCTTCCGCAGCAGAATCCGGCAGGATGGTCAGTCCGGCCTGCGTAAGCCGCAGCACTTCGCCAGAGAACCGGCCCGAACCGGCCGCGACGTCCACCCGGTCGCCAAGGGTCGCCACATCCGAAAGACCTTGAACGGTCAACGTGCCGCGACCGACCTCGCTGACCCGCCCCACCCGCGTCACCGGGCGAATTCTGGCGATCTGGGCACATAATCCGTCGACCAGTTCCATCTTCGAATTCTCCCTTTGTTCCGCAATTACCGTTTCTAAAGGAATCACTCTTAAGCCTTGGTGAAGCTGATCAGCGGGAGAATCCCTGATGTTTGAAAAACTCGACCTCACACGAATGGCGCAAGGCCTTGCAGCCAATGCAGGCGCGCGACTGGGCGTGGTTGCACAGAACGTCGCCAACGCGGACACGCCAGGCTACAAGGCCCGTGACCTCCCGGATTTTGCCGAAACCTACGCCGCCGACAATGGGCTGGCGATGCGCGCGACGCGCTCGGGTCACCTCGGTGCGCCAGACAACCCACGACCTGCCGAGCCGATCCTTGCAGGTGGATCGGCGGCCCCGAACGGCAACACCGTGTCGCTGGAAATGGAAATGGTGAAATCGGTCGAGGCACGGCAAAGCCACGACATGGCGCTTGCGATCTACCGCGCCACGTCCGACGTGGTGCGCGCCAGCCTGGGGCGGAAGTAAGCCATGGCAGACCTTCTGACATCGCTTTCGTTCGCCGCCTCCGGGATGGAGGCTCAGGCCACCCGTCTGCGCCATGTCTCTGAAAACATCGCCAATGCCGATACCCCCGGCTACCACCGCAAAATCATCAGCTTTGAAGACGAACTGGAAACGGGACGCGTCGTTGCCGGCGACGTGACGCTGGACCAGACCGAATTGGAACGCGTCTATGCACCTGGCCACCCCTTGGCCGATGCGTCGGGGTTCTATGACGGCTCCAATGTCGATCTGGTGATCGAGATCGCCGACGCCCGCGAGGCGCAGCGCAGCTACGACGCCAACCTTCGGATTTTCGATCAGGCGCGTCAGATGACGCAAAGCCTGTTTGAGCTTCTGCGCCGCTAGAAAGGCAGCACATCATGGATATCAGAACATCCCTCGCCACCCAGACCTATGCGCAGGGCAAGACCGCCGCGACACCAAAACCCGGTGGCGCGGAATCCAAGTTCGGTGCAATGGCCGAAAACTTTACCCAGGCGTTGCAGCAACACGAACAGACCGCCCGCGCTGCAATCACCGGCGGCGCGGATCCCCATGCCCTGGTACAGGCGCTGGCCTCGTCCCAGCTGGCGGTGGAGACGGTGGCGACGGTGCGTGATCGCGTCGTCGAGGCGTATCAGGAAATCCTGCGGATGCCGGTCTGATGTCCGAGGATCAGATCTTTGACACGCTGCGCCACGGCCTGTGGATCGCCGTCATCATCTCGGCGCCGCTGTTGACGGTGGCACTGGTGGCCGGCGTCGCGGTCGGCCTTTTTCAAGCGCTGACCTCGGTGCAGGAAATGACGCTGACCTTTGTGCCCAAGGTTGCAGCCATGTTGGGCGTGTTCTGGCTCTCGATGAGCTTCATGACCTCGACGCTGGTCAGCTTTTTCCATGACCAGATCATTCCTTTGATCGCAGGAGGCTAAGATGGATGCCGCCGGCTACACCACCCTGACCCGCCAATCCGGCCTGATGCGCGAAATGCAGACGGTCGCGAACAACATCGCCAACATCTCCACCACCGGTTTCCGGCGCGAGGGCGTGATCTTTTCGGAATACGTGAAACAGATGGACGATGACCCGTCGCTGTCGATGGCAAGGGCAAGCGGGCGGCAGATCGACTTGACGCAGGCGGGATTGTCGCAGACCGGCGGGATCTTCGATCTGGCCATCCAGGGTGACGGCTTCTTCTTGATCGAAACGCCGCAAGGAGAACGCCTCACCCGTGCGGGCAGCTTCACCCCATCCCCCGAGGGGGAGCTGGTCACCATGGACGGCAACCGCCTTCTGGATGCAGGGGGTGCTCCGGTCTTCGTGCCGCCGGGGGCGAGGTCGTTGTCGATCGGGCAGGATGGCACGATGTCTGCCGACGGCGAGCCGGTGGCCCAGATCGGCCTGTGGCAGCCCACCGATCCGAATTCGTTGCGCCACCAGGCCGGCACATTGTTCAGTGCCTCGGGCGTGGAACCGGCCGACACCGGGATCGTGATGCAGGGGTTTCTCGAGGACAGCAATGTCGAACCCGTGTCCGAGATCGCGCGGATGATCAGCGTCCAGCGCGGCTATGAACTGGGCCAGAAATTCCTTGAGGCTGAAGACGCGCGCATCCGCGGCGTGATCCAGACCCTTGGCCGATAGGAGCGCGATATGAAAGCCTTACAGATCGCGGCATCCGGCATGGCGGCCCAACAGATGCGGGTCGACGTCGTGTCGAACAACCTCGCGAACATGTCGACGACCGGCTACAACGCGCGGCGCGCGGAATTTGCCGACCTGCATTACCAGCAGCTTTCCGCCCCGGGCACGATCTCGGCGCAGGACGGCACGGTGCTTCCGACCGGCGTGCAGCTTGGCATGGGCGTGCGGCCCAACTCGGTGTCGGTGATGCTGGCGCAAGGGGGTCCGATCCAGACCGGCGGCGATCTTGATGTGATGATCGAAGGGCGCGGCTATATCGAGGTGACGCTGCCTTCGGGCGGGGCCGCCTACACCCGGGATGGCGCGCTGAAACGGTCGGCGGACGGCCAGATCGTGACCTCCGACGGGTATCCGGTGGCGCCGGGCATCACCATTCCTGCGGATGCCCGCACCCTGACGATCAGCCCCAACGGCGACATCTACGCGACCTTCAACGGCCAGGTCGACTCCCAGCTTTTGGGCCAGCTCACCCTTACCGGGTTCACCAACGAAAAGGGGCTCGAGGCGATGGGGTCGAACCTCTATCTCGAAACCCAGGCCTCCGGTGCCGCACTGACCGGCGGGCCCGGCCTCGATGGCCTCGGCGTGCTGCGTCAGGGGTATCTGGAGGACAGCTCGGTCGAT
>JANPKV010000024.1:0-8201 GCA_031426185.1 Rhodobacterales bacterium
CGCGACGTCGGTCGTCAGGCGCTGAAGCAGCGTGTCCCATGGCACGACTTCGATGTTGATCTTGATGTCGGGGTTTTCTGCGGTGAATGCGTCAGCCACTTTCTGGAAATACGGCCCCGTCTTGGAGCTGTATTCCGCGACGGTGAAGTCGACGACGGTTTCAGCAAAGGCACCCGAGGCGAGCATTCCCAGCCCAAGGGCCAAGGCGGCCGTGGACGTCCGGAACGGATTGGTCATTTAGGTTCACTCCTGTTGCAGATCATGTTTTCGCGGTGGTCCGGTCAGCTTCGTTCGGCCGACTGTCGTGCATCCATGTTCGGCCGACTTTTTCACGAATTGAAATCCCATTTACGCATCACTGTATGTGGGTGCTGCATAACGCTTGGCCGTGACGGCAGAGCGGAACGAAAGACGGCTCTGCCCCTGTATTTGCAATGACGTCAAAGACAGAATGGGCCGGAAGTAGCGCAGTGGTCAATCCACCGCGTCGCGCCAGGAATATTCCGGGGCGTAACCCAGAACCCGCTTGGCTTTCTCGGTGCTGAGAAGGGTTTGGGTGCCCTCGACGGTTCCATGCACCGGCACACGCGGAAAGACCTCGGCCATCAACTCGGCGCTGGTGCGGGTCATGACGCTGTCGGCGTTGGCGATGATGAAATGATCCGCGCCCACCAGATCGACATGCAGCGACTTGCGCACCGCCTGCGCACAGTCGCGCGCATCGATGTATCCCCACAGATTCCATTCCCTGAAATGCGGGGTGTGCTGCCAATCGGGAAAGCGGGCGTAGTCCTTTGCTTCCATCACATTCGACAATCGAAGCCCGATAAAGGTCGTGCCGGGGTTCCAGCGTGCCATCTGACGGGCCATTTCCTCGCCCAGATCCTTGGACAGCGAGTAACCGCTTTCCGGGCGCATCGGATGTTCTTCGTCGACCGGCGCGTAGGCAGGTGGATTGCCGGGACTGAACGGCAAGCCCAGTGTCGTCTCCGACGAGGCCCAGACGATCCGGCGCACGCCCGCCCGCAAGGCGCAATCGAAGACATTGTAGGTTGAGAGGATATTGGTGCGGAAAGTCACTTCCTCGGACATCAAGTCAGGCGCGGGAATGGCTGCAAAATGCACCACCGCATCGGGCGTGCGGAACTTGCGGAAAGGATGATCTTTCCCGCCGCTCCATTGCATCGCGTCGATCACCTGTCCGAAGTCGGTCAGATCCACCTTGAGCATCGGGCAGACGGGATCCGACGACGGCAGCATGTCAAGATTGAGCACCTCGTAGCCGCGCTCGACAAGATGGCGGCAAACTGCGCGCCCCGCCTTGCCGCTTCCGCCAGTGACAATGATGTTCTTCATGCCTGGTCCGTTCTTTGCATGCGGGCCTTCGCCCTGGTTTCCGTGATGCTAACAGTCCTTGGAGGACGCGCGCGAATGCGATTCCAGAATGCAGCCATGCGACGATGGCATTGGAGCAGTTTGGTCTACAAAGGTAGCGATGAATCATCGAAACCCTCACCGCAAGGCGGCCCGATGCGTCACGGAATGTATGTCTACGCCTGGGACCTGTGGCACGAGGGGGCAACCGCAGTGGCCGATCGGCTGCGCGCGGCAGGGATCGACGGGCTCTGCCTTGCCACGGCATATCACGCGGGCCGCTTCCTGCGCCCACATGCACCGCGTGGCCGTGTATATCTGCCCGACGACGGGACAGTCTATTTTCGTCCCGACACCTCGCTTTACAGACGGCTTCAGGCGTGTGCGGCCAGCATGATGCAGGACTACGACGCTCTGTCCCAGATCGCGACGCTTGCTCCCGATCTGGCGGTCGCTGCGTGGACCGTCGGGCTGCACAATTCGCGCCTTGGCGCGCTGCACCCCGACCTGACCTGCCAGACGCCGTTTGGCGACCCGCTGATCAACGCACTCTGCCCATCGCAGCCCGAAGTGCGCGATTACCTGGTCGCGCTCTGTCGCGACACCGCCGCGCAACCCGGCGTGACCGAAGTGATGATCGAAACCCCCGGTTTCCAGACCTATCGCCACGGCCATCACCATGAGTTCGAGTTGATAGACCTAACTCCGGCTGCCGATGCCTTGCTTGGTTTGTGTTTCTGTGCGGCCTGCCGGGAAAGGGCGCGCGCCTGGGGTCTGGACGTCGATGCACTGGCGCGGTCAGCGCAGGACAGCCTTGCCGCCTTTTTTGCTGACGGTTCTGCTCCTCTGCCCGATATGCAGGCCGATCCTGACTGGCAGGCGCTGATCGCTTGCCGCTGCGACACCGTCACATCGCTGGTGGCGGAAATCCGCGCCCGCCTGCCCGCGCACGTCAAGCTTGCAGTTATCCCCTCTGTCCAGACCCCCAACCATTTGTGCTGGCGTGAAGGCAGCGATCTCGCCGCTTTGGCAAAGGTTTGCGACCGGCTTGAAGTGCCCGCATACCAGTGTGGTCCTGATGACATTGCCCGTGACATCTTCGATGTACGGCATGCCGCGGGGCCGGATGCGTCAATCGGCTTTATCCTGCGGCCCACCTGGCCACATGTTGGCGGGCCAGCGGATTTGGCGGCTTGTGTCACCGCAGCACGGCAGGCCAAGGCTGACCGGCTGTCCTTTTACAATTACGGCCACATGCGTCTTCAGTCGCTCGACTGGATCGCTGCGGCAGTCTGACCGGAGATCGCGCATGAACCGACATGAAAACCGCATCGCCCTTGTCACGGGTGCCGCTCATGGCATCGGGCGGGCCATCGCCCTGCACCTTGCCGCCGAAGGCGCTGCGGTCGCCATCATCGAACTGGACGGACCCGGGGCACAGGCCACGGTCGACCTGATCAAAGCCCAGGGCGGGCGCGGTTGGGCGACTGTGGCTGACATCACCGACATGACAGCCGTCGAAGCGGCGATGGCCGGGGCCGAAGCCGCACTTGGCCCGATCGACATTCTGGTCAACAACGTGTCTTACACGGTTGCGGGCGACCTTGAGCGCATCGGCCAGGACACCTGGCACCGCGAAGTCGACGTCAACCTGAATGGCACCTACCACTGCCTGCGCGGCGTGTTGCCCCGCATGCAGAAGCGGGGCCAGGGGGTGGTGATCAACATCGCCTCGGTCAACGGGGTGCGCTACTTCGGCAACCCGGCCTACAGTGCTGCAAAGGCCGCCCTGATCAACCTGACGCAATCGGTCGCTTCGGAATATGGCCGCCACGGCATCCGGTGCAACGCCGTGCTTCCCGGCTCGGTCCGCACGGACAACCTGACATGGACCATCCGTCAGGAACGCGATCCGGACGTGTTCAAGAAACTCGCCCGGTGGTATCCGCTTGGTCGCGTGGCCGAACCGGAGGATGTGGCCAAGGCGGTGTCGTTCCTCGCCTCGGACGAGGCAAGCTACATCACGGGCGTGGCCCTGCCCGTGGATGGGGGTTTGCTCGCTGGGATGAATGTGATGATCGGCGAATTCATCCTCGAAGATTGAAGGGCGACGCGCAAGCGTTGGCAAATGTGCGGCGCTGGCGGATGACTGATCCGTCACACCTTTTGCAAAGACCACGCCATATCCAGATCAAGCGGAAAGGCCGGGCGCGGGATATTTCGGAAGTCGAAGCGCTGCAGGGCAGGCGAGGTCAATCCCGGCGCATCGACTTCGATCACCTGGTCATGACCAAAGAATTCGTCGAAACCGGCGCGGAAGTGCCCCCGCGACTTGACGACGACTGCCCGCGCCCTGGCAATATCAAGCCCCATCATTTCTAGGAAAATCGGGTCCGCACATTGCGTGCGGATGGAAATGACGACGACCGAAATCCCGTTCAGGTCCAGCAGCACCGACAGGCCGAGGTTCATGCGCCGCCCGGCGTAGAACCCGCGCCGACCGACGCAGTCGCCATCACGGATGCTGACGATACGGGCATCCGCTTCAAAGCGCCGGGAAAACTCGTCCGCGCAGGCTCTGTTGAATACGGCCCGAAAACTTGCGCCTTCCCCTAACCTTGCAGCCTCCGATGCCAGGGCGGAGTCTGTAACAACCCCCACGATGACGTCGCGCACTCCGCGATTGTGCAGCGCCTCGAGGATCCACATCGTGTTGCCGTTGCCACCGCCGCCCGGATTGTCAGCCACATCCGCCAAGGCCAAGGCCGGCAGCGATGGGTTTGCGCAGACCTCTGCCACGCGTTCGACTGCATCGACCAGGGGTGTCAGCTTTGGCACGAAGCGCAGATGTTCATCCCATGCGCGCCGCGCGATTTGTTCGGCAACAGCCCTTGCAGCGCCATTCGCCTGGCGTGCCGTGACGATGATCGCCAACCCGTTCTTGGGGGTGTCCGAATAGGCAAAGCCACCCAGGATGGACACGTTGACGATGTCGCCGCCCACCAGAGACTGGCCAAAGTTCATCAGGTCCGCGTAGGGGCCCACTTCCGTCAGCAAGGTCACTGTGGGCGGGATGATCGGCATGCGGATAAAGGCAACGTCCGGCCGCATTCCGGCGAACATTTCGTGCAGAAGCGCTGCCGCATCCTGACCCCGGGCGAGCATGTCGACATGGGGATTGGTCTGATATGCGACGATGATATCGGCCATCGCGACCATCCGTTCCGACACGTTGCCATGCAGGTCGAGCGTTGCGACAACAGGAACGTCCGGTCCAACGATCCCACGCACGGCGGCGAAGATTTCGCCATCCGGGTCGCTGTTTTCAGTGGTGATCATCGCGCCGTGGTTGGACACGTATACGGCGTCAAGCGGCCCTGCCTGCCTGAGCCGCGTGCGAATTTCCTCAAGCGAAGTTTGAAAGAAGGCATGGTCCAGCGGGCCACCAGCCTCGACAAGACCAACAAGAATGGGGATCAGCTCCCATGGCCCCCTTGCGTCCATTCCGGCCGCGAAGCCGCGAATTTCGGTGGGCAACTTCGGGTCTGAACTGTGCAGGTCTTCAAGGATTTCCTGGCCAGCCAGATAGACGCGCTTGAGAAAATCCTCTTCTGTGATCACAGGCGCGAACCGATTGCTTTCCAGCATCAGGCCCAAGATCGCAACACGGTGTTTTCTGATGGCTGGCATGATCTTGTCCCGTGGGTGCTGATGGGGGACGATAGTCTGCCTGCTTGCATCACCGCCAATGCAAGGTCCGACTAAGGCAATGCATGTCCGGCATGGACAGTCGCAGTATGCATCTGCGACATAGCGCAATCGGGATTTGGCATTCGCGCCAGACGTGGCAGGGTCTGATACTGTGGATGGTGTGCGCGCGAAAGAGACGACCATGACAAGCCGGATCAGACCCTATTGGCAGAACTTCATCGGGGGCAAATGGGTCGACGGAGGGGATGGCACCCGCATTGCCGTGACCGATCCCGCGACCGCTGAACCAATCGCCGAAGTTGCGCGCGGCACGCCCGACGACATCGACCGCGCTGTGCTGGCCGCGCGTGACTGTTTCAACAGCCGCGTGCTGCGCGACGCGCGCCCGCATCGTCGCGGTGATCTCATGCTTGCCGTGGCGCAGGAACTGGGCAAGGCGGCGGACGAGATCGCGCTGGTGGAATGCCACGATAACGGCAAGACGCTTGCCAACGGGCGGGCCGAGGTCGCGCTGACCCAACGCTACCTGACGTATTACGCAGGGCTTGCCGACAAACTTGAAGGCAGGCAGATCCCGCTCGGTGATGGATACGTCGATTACACTACGCACGAACCCTTTGGGGTTTCTGCCCAGATCGTGCCCTGGAACGGACCTTTGCCCGTGGGTGCCCGATCGATCGCCTGCGCCTTGGTGACCGGCAACACGGTGGTGCTCAAATCGCCCGAAGACTCGCCTCTCAGCCTGTTTTTGCTGGCTGAGGCTTGCGAACGCGCGGGCGTTCCTGCGGGTGCGGTCAATATCGTCTGCGGCTACGGCTTTGATGCGGGCGCGGCGCTGGCCGCACATAAAGGCATCGACCACATTGTCTTTACCGGCTCGGTTGAGACCGGCAAATCAGTGCTGCGGGCAGCGGCGGAAAATGTGGTGCCTTGCGTCATGGAACTGGGCGGAAAATCCGGTGCGATTGTCTATGGCGACGCCGATCTATACCGCACGGCGGCAAGCGCGGCGCGCGGCATCTTCAGCCACGCCGGACAAATCTGTTCCGCAGGGTCGCGGCTGATTGTGCATCGCAGCGTGTACGATGAACTGGTCGCCAAAATCCAGGCCCTGGCTGCCGCGCGAAGCGTTGGCCCAGGCATCGACGGTTGCGACATGGGGCCATTGATCAATGCCCGCCAACTCGACCGGGTCGAAGCGCTTTGCGCTGCAGGTATCGCCGAGGGCGCGACTGCGATCTTGGGTGGCAAGCGCGTCGACGGGACGAAGGGACATTTCATGCCCGCAACGATCTTTACCGGTGTCCGCCCCGAGATGCGCATCGCGCAGGAAGAGTTTTTCGGTCCCGTCCTTGTCGTGATCCCGTTTGACACACCTGAAGAAGCCATTGCGATCGCCAACGGCACTGAATTCGGCCTTGCCGCCGGGGTTTACACGCGCGACCTGCGACTTGCGCACTGGACCGCTGACCGTCTTGTCGCCGGGCAGGTCTACGTGAATGAATGGTGGGCCGGAGGCATCGAGACTCCCTTTGGCGGCATGAAGCGATCCGGATATGGCAGGGAAAAGGGGCAAGAAGCCCTCCTTGGCTACGTGCAAACCAAGAACATCGGCATCCGTCTTTGACGACCATTGCCCCAAACCGACGAAAGCGCAGCGATGCATGATCTGATCTTGAAAGGCGGACGGGTCATCGACCCCGGCCAAGAGCTCGATGCGGTGATGGATGTGGCCTTCAAGGACGGGCATGTGTCCGAGATCGGGCAGAACCTGACGGCACCCGCGTTCGAGACGCGCAATGTCACCGGTCGCATCGTCACGCCGGGCCTGATCGACATGCACAGCCATGTCTACTGGGGCGGCACTTCGCTTGGCGTCGATGCCGAAACCATCGCCAAGCGCAGCGGCACCACCACCTTCGTCGATGCCGGCAGCGCGGGCGCGGGGAATTTTGCCGGTTTGCGCAAATTCATCATCGAACCCGCCGCGCCGCGCATCTTTGCCTATCTGAACATCTCCTTTCCCGGCATCTTCGCCTTTTCCAAGACAGTGATGATGGGTGAATGCGAAGATCTTCGCCTGCTGGACAGCCGCGAATGCCTCGCACTTGCCGAACAACACCTTGACCTGATCATCGGCATCAAGGCGCGTGTCGGGGCGCGGGCAGGCGGAAGCTCTGGTCTTGCACCGCTGCTGCTTGCCATCGAAGTCGCCGAGGAACTCAATCTTCCGGTCATGGCGCATATCGACTTTCCGCCCCCCGGTCGCAAGGAGGTGCTGGAAGCCTTGCGCCCCGGCGATGTGCTGACCCACTGCTTTCGTCCGTTCCCGAACGCGCCTGTTACCCGGGGCAACCGCATCCGACAGGACATCATCGACGCCCGTCGCCGTGGCATCATCTTTGACATCGGCCATGGCTTTGGCGGTTTTGCGTTCAAATCCGCCCGACCCATGCTGGCCGAAGGGATCATGCCAGACGTCATTTCATCGGACGTCCACGTGCTGTGCTGCGCCGGCCCGGCGCATGATCTGTTGGCGGTCATGTCAAAGTTCCTGGCGCTTGGCATGCCGCTGGTGGAGGTGATCCGTGCCGCAACCGACAATCCGGCCCGCGCCATGCGGCGCCCGGAACTTGGCACGCTGCGTGTCGGCACGGCGGGGGATGCGACAATCCTTGAACTGGCCGACCTGCGCATGGATCACGTCGACGTGTCGGGTGAGGTCATAACCACTGACCAGAACCTCGTCAGCCGCGGCATGGTCTTGCGCGGCAAATGGTGGGCACCGGGCGGCGAGGGCTGATCACAGGCACGTATAGCCGCCGTCAATGACCAGGGCAGCACCTGTCATGTACCGCGCGGCATCAGAGGCGAGATAGAGCGCCAGAGGGCCAATATCTTCAGGCTCGCCCAGCTTGCCCATGGGAATGGAACGGATATAGCCGTCGATCACTTCGGGGTTCTTCTCGGCCCAGACGCGATTTGGCTCGGTGGCAAAGATGCCCGGGCAAATCGCATTCACGGTGATGCCGTGTTTGGCCCAGTCAACTGCAAGGCTCCGCGTCAGCATGAGGACGGCGCCCTTCGCCGCCTCGTAATGACGCCCCTCGATCCCG
>JANPKV010000025.1:0-1783 GCA_031426185.1 Rhodobacterales bacterium
ATCGCCAAACGCTTCCAGCGCTTGTGCGGGCACGATGATCGTCTGCTTGCCCGCACCCTGCCCCACGGCAGTCAGCGCCTCAACCTGTTTCAGAGCGACCTGGTACTGTGCCGCCTCGATCCCGTTTTCCTTGATCGCACCGGCGATCACGTTGGTCGCATAGGCTTCGGCATCGGCCAGAACGCGGCGGGCCTTGGCTTCCTGTTCGGCGGCGTAAAGTTCGGCATCGGCGTTCAGTTCGACGGCACGCTTCTTGCCCTCGGCCTCGGTCACCTGGGCGCGGCGCGCGCGTTCCGCGTTCAGCTGCTGCAGCATGGCAGTTCGCGTCGCTTCGTCCAGATTGACGTCCAGGATTTCGGCCCGCGTCACTTCGATGCCCCAGTCGTCTACCAGCAGGCGGACCTGCTCCCGGATGTTCTGCGCGACCTCTGCACGGTTGGACTGAACCTGATCCAGTTCCATCTTGCCGATCTCGGACCGCACGATCCCGGCCACCGTGGTGGCAATCGCGGCGTCGACGTCCCGGATGCGGTAAACCGTCTTTTCCGGTTCGGTGATCCTGTAGAACACCGACGTCTCCACCTTGACCAACACGTTGTCGGTCGTGATCGCGTCCTGCTGCGCCGTGGGAAGCTGGCGTTCCAGAATGCTGATCTTGTGTGCCACCCGATCAAGGAACGGCACGACAAAGTTGATCCCCGGCCCCAGGACCGAGCGCAGCCTGCCAAAGCGTTCGACCACATGCTTTTCACTTTGCGGCACGATCCGGACGCCCAGGAAAATGCAGATAATGATAAAGACGGCAATCGCCGTCAGGACGGCATTCGCGCCAAGAAACTCAGCAAAATTCATCATAAAAGCTCCCGTTGAAGGCTGAACGGCACATTGGCCAAAGAAAAAGCATCCGGCAAGCTTTGCTTTGCCGGATGCCTGTCGAGGTCAAAAAGAAGTTGATACGCCGACCTAGCGACTGGGCGCGTCGTCCTCATCGTCCTCGTCATCATCCCCCTGAGGCAGGTTGAAAAAGCTTTCCGCATCGGAAAAGTCGCCGGGATGATAGTCGTCGTCATCCTTGCCAAATGTCTCCAACCCGGGGACATCGGTCGGCATCTTGGCATCCGGCGACATGGCCAGCGACTGTTCCGTCGACACCAGCTTGCGACGTTCGTCATCGGTCATGACGACACCCTCGGCGGCCTTCTTGCGGGCGGCTGCCTGAACGGCGGCATCAAGTTCGGACTGTCGGCACAGGCCCAACGCCACCGGGTCGATCGGCGAAATGTTATTGATGTTCCAGTGACTGCGTTCGCGGATCGACAGGATCGTGGGTTTGGTGGTGCCGACCAGCTTGCCGACCGCACCATCGGACAGTTCGGGATGGAACTTGACCAGCCAGAGGATTGCTGCGGGGCGGTCCTGGCGTTTGGAAAGCGGCGTGTAGCGGGGGCCGCGACGCTTTTCCTCGCCCACGGCGGACGCGTTGAACTTCAGCTTCAGCTTGTACAAGGGATCGGCCTGGCCACGCTCGATCTCGATCGGATCAAGCTGGCTGTTGGCCACCGGGTCGAACCCCTTGACGCCCGTCGCCACATCGCCGTCGGCAATGCCTTGAACCTCTAGCTCGTGCATCCCGCAGAACTCTGCCACCTGGCGGAAGGTCAGCGTGGTGTTGTCCACCAGCCAGACGGCAGTGGCTTTTGCCATGAGCGGTTTCGACATCGGATCTCTCCTTTACAAATCTTTCCCGGGCCGGGAAAACGGCGGCGAACCTTGGTCCGCGATT
>JANPKV010000026.1:0-8486 GCA_031426185.1 Rhodobacterales bacterium
GTGGCATGCGCCGTGAGGCCGAGGTTCTTCGACGCGGTGAGCGCCTTTTTCACCTGGTCGACCGCCCATTCCTGACGCGCCTTGGGGTTGCCGCGAACGCCGGGGGCGGCAAAGCCGTCGAACGCCGAGTCATAGGCGGGATGCACGGCGACAAGCTGGCCTTGCAGGTGGGTCGAAAGTTCGGTGACCGCGATGCCGTTCTCGGCCGCCTCGCCCTTGAAGGTGTCGCAGTAATCCGTTGAAGATGCAGCCTTTTCCAGATCGAACAGCCGGGCGTCCCAGCTGGGGACCTGCACGCCGTCATAGCCACACTCGGCCGCCCATGTCGTGATGGATTTCCAGCTGTTGAAGGGGGCCGCATCCCCCGCGAACTGCGCCAGGAACAGCGCCGGGCCCTTGATCGATTTCATGTCATTCCTCCTTCTGCATCCAAAGCGACGGGCCGGTCGACATATTGCCAATCCTCCGGCGGCGCTCGATTGATAACGGCCATCATGGCCTTTGCAAGAAACGTCCCTGCGGCACCCACATCCTCGTGCCCGACGATCATTTCGTGCCGGAAACTGCGCAAGAAGGAAATGGCTTCCTTGCCGACCAGATCAAAGTCGCGGCCAATCACGAAGCCCATCTGTTCGGCCGCAGCGACACCGGCCATCGCGGCGGTGGTGGAGCCGACGACGATGCCGTCGGGTGGGGAGGCCTCCGCGTAGCGCGCGCGCACCGCCGCCCCGATGGCAGAGGATCCGGAATCGCTCGTGGCGGTTTCGAGCAATTCGAACGTGACGCCCTGAATAGCGGCCTCGTCGGCAAATCCGGTCACCATGTGGCGCGCATAGGTCTGATTGCGCGGCGGCGCGATCAGCATGAGCCGCCGTCGCCCGCGCTGTTTCAACGCCCGGACCGCAAGCCGTGAAAAGGATTCGTTGTCGAAGTCGAAATAGGCATGTGCGATCCCCATGTCGCTACGTCCGTGCGACACAAAGGGAATGCCGCGTTCCGCCAGATAACGGATGCGCGGATCGTCGGGCTTGGTCTGGTTCAGCACGATGCCGTCGGCGCTGCCGGTCTCCACGATGTAGCGGATCGGCTCCATCGGGTCCTGGTCCAGAAAGTAGGGCATCACCACCAGATGATAGGCGGTGCCACGCAGGCCGCTGGCGATGGAATAAATCAGCCGCGACGTGTGGTTCATCACATCCGCCTCGGCCGACAGGACCAGCGCGATGACGTTGGTCTTGCCGGTTCGCAGACGCACACCCGCCCGATTGGGACGGTAGCCAAGCTGGGCTGCCGTTTCGCGCACCCGCCGCTTGGTTTCCTCGCCGATGTCGGGGGCATCGTTCAACGCGCGGCTGACTGTTGCGATGGCAAGGCCGGTTGCGGCGGCAATCGTCTTCAGCGTCGGCCGTTCATGATCCGAATCAAGGACGCCAAGCGGCGCGGGGTCGGGTGCTTTGGTCATGTCGCGCCCGCCCTGCGCAACAAGGCGAGCGGCCCGGTGCCGGTCATCCTTGCCACTGATTCGCGCACAACTACCGTGGCTGCACGTGCAGCAACCGACCCGGCGACAGGCCCAAGGCGCCCCTTGGAAAAAGTTGCCGGTTCAAGACCTTCATCGAAGATTTCGCACTGCGGCATGACGGGCATCGCTTGGGTCATTTCCTTGCGCCGGACGGATAATTCCATGCCATAGAACGACTGTCACGGGCTTCTCCACAAGCGAAAAGATTACTTGATTGGCAAAACTATAACGATATAGGCTGTTTCTATAACGTTTTAGAAACCGGGAGGAACGGATGAAACTGACGAAACTTACGGCGGCGCTTTGCCTGACTGTGGCGATGCCCGCCATGGCGACCGAGCTTGAAGTGACCCATTGGTGGACCTCGGGCGGCGAAGCTGCTGCGGTTGCCGAGCTTGCCAAGGCGTTCGACGCCTCGGGCGACAAGTGGGTTGACGGCGCCATTGCCGGCGGCGGCGGCACGGCGCGTCCGATCATGATCAGCCGCATCACCGGCGGCGATCCGATGGGGGCGACCCAGTTCAACCACGGCCAGCAGGCCCAGGAGCTGGTCGAAGCCGGCCTGATGCTTGACTTGACCGACGTGGCCGAAGCCAACAACTGGAAGGAAATCATCTTCCCGCCGAGCCTGCTCGACAGCTGCACCCTCGACGGCAAGATTTACTGTGCGCCGGTGAACATCCACTCGCCGGAATGGCTGTGGCTGTCCAACAAAGTCTACGAAGACCTCGGCATTCCTGTTCCGACCAACTGGAACGAGTTCGTAGCAAGCGCGCCGCAGGTTGACGCTGCGGGCAAGATCCCGCTCGCGCTGGGCAACCAGCCCTGGCAGTCGGGCCTAGCGTTCAGTGCGCTGACGATCGGTGTCGGCGGCCTGGACCTGTGGAAGAAGGTCAATGTCGACAAGGACATGGACGCAGCCGCCGGTCCTGAAATGGCAGCGGTCTTCACCGCCGCCGCCGAAGCCCGCAAACTGGCCACCAAGTCGACGGTTCAGGATTGGAACCAGGCGACAAACCTCGTCATCACCGACGAGGCCGCCGGCCAGATCATGGGTGACTGGGCGCAGGGCGAATTCCAGGTCGCGGGTGAAGTCGCGGGCAAGGATTACACCTGTCTGCCCGGCATGGGTCTGAATGAGTACATCTCCACCGGTGGCGATGCGTTCTACTTCCCCAAGAACGACGACCCGGAAATCGAAGCCGCGCAAAAGCGTCTGGCTGCACTTCTGGTCAGCCCTGAAGTGCAGGTCGCCTTCAACCTGAAAAAAGGCTCGCTGCCGATCCGGGGTGACATTGACCTGGCTGCTGCCAACGACTGCATGAAGAAGGGTCTCGAAATCCTGGCGGGTGGCAACATCGTGCCGTCGGGTGACCAGGTCTGGTCGGCAGACGTGCAGAAGCAGAACGAAGACCTGATGGTCGAGTTCTGGAAGTCGGACATGGACCCGGTCGCCGCGCAGACGCAGTGGGTTGAGAACCTGAAAACTGGTCTCTGAGACCAATTTGTCGATGGGGGGCCGTCCGGTTTCGGGCGGCCCCCTTTCGCACCGAAAGACACCAGGGGGGCAGGGGACGATGGCAGACACACGCCCACGGGCGCGATGGACCCGCAATATCAGTGCAAAGATCGCGGCGATCCCGATGGTTGCGACGGCCACGGTGATCTTTCTTGGGGGATCGATCTGGACCGTCGTCTACTCGTTCACCGACTCCAAGCTGTTGCCCCGCCTGCGTTGGGTCGGCCTGGATCAGTATGAGCGGCTCTGGTCGAACAGCCGCTGGCTGGTGTCGATCGAGAACCTGATGTTCTTTGGCGTGATGTCGCTGATCTTCACGATCTCCATGGGGTTCTTGCTGGCCGTGCTGATGGACCAGAAGATCCGCTATGAAGACACGTTCCGCACGATCATGCTGTACCCCTTTGCCTTGTCGTTCATCGTGACGGGCCTGGTCTGGCAGTGGATCCTGAACCCGCAATTCGGCATTCAGGGCATCGTGCGCGACTGGGGCTGGGAAAGCTTCAGTTTCGATCCGCTGAACAACCCCGATACGGTGCTTTATGGTCTGCTGATCGCGGGCCTGTGGCAGGGCACGGGGTTCGTGATGTGCCTGATGCTGGCGGGTCTGCGCGGAATTGACGAGGATATCTGGAAGGCCGCCCGGGTGGACGGCATCCCGACCTGGAAGACCTATGTCGTGGTCATCATTCCGATGATGCGCCCGGTCTTCATTACCACACTGGTGATCGTGGCCTCCGGCATCATCCGCCTTTATGACCTGGTTGTCGCGCAGACCTCTGGCGGGCCCGGCGGCAACGCGTCCCAGGTCCCGGCGATGTACGTCTACGACTACATGTTCCAGGCGCAGAATCTGGGTCAGGGGTTCGCGGCCTCCACCATGATGCTGCTCAGTGTGCTGATCGTGCTGATCCCTTGGGCCTATCTGGAATTCGGAGGCAAGAAGCATGGTTGACGCAACGTTGGACCGGTCGGGGCAGGCCATGGTGGGGGCACGCGGGACCAAACCCAAAAAGCGGCTCAGCGGCCGCAACATCATGTTGTACGGCACACTGATCGTGGTCTGCCTGTATTACATACTGCCCCTGTGGGTCATGGTCATGACCAGCCTGAAGGGCATGCCCGAAGTGCGCCTGGGCAATATCTTTGCCCCGCCCGTCGAGATCACCTTCGAGCCCTGGGTCAAGGCCTGGTCCACCGCCTGCACGGGTCTGAACTGTGACGGGCTGAGCCGTGGCTTCTGGAATTCGGTCATCATCACGGTGCCGTCGGTGATCCTGTCGATCATCATCGCAAGCGTGAACGGCTACGCGCTGATCAACTGGAAGTTCAAGGGATCCGACATCTTCTTCACGATCCTGATCTTCGGGTCGTTCATCCCCTATCAGATCATGCTGTACCCCATCGTGATCCTGCTGCGAGAGGCAGGGATCTATGGCACGCTCTGGGGCCTTGTCATCGTGCACACCATCTTTGGCATGCCGATCCTGACGCTGCTGTTCCGCAACTATTTCAGCTCCATTCCGGAAGAGCTGTTCAAGGCCGCCCGTGTCGACGGGGCCGGGTTCTGGGGCATCTATTTCCGCATCATGCTGCCCATGAGCCTGCCGATCTTTGTGGTGGCGCTGATCTTGCAGGTCACGGGGATCTGGAACGACTTCCTTTTCGGCGTGGTCTACACCAAGCCCGAGCTTTACCCGATGACGGTTCAGTTGAACAATATCGTCAACTCGGTCCAGGGGGTGAAGGAATACAACGTCAACATGGCGGCGACCTTGTTGACCGGGCTTGTCCCGCTGATCATCTACTTCCTGTCCGGGAAGCTTTTCGTTCGCGGCATCGCCGCCGGTGCCGTGAAGGGCTAACACATGACGAATTCAATCGAAGTCAAGGATCTGACACTGAGCTTCGGGTCGGTATCGGTCCTGAAGAACATGAATATCGACGTGGCCGAAGGTGAGTTCATCGTGCTCTTGGGACCGTCAGGATGTGGCAAGTCCACGTTGCTGAACTGCCTCGCGGGGTTGCTGGACATCACCGACGGGCAGATCTGGATCAAGGGCAAGAACGTGACCTGGGCCGAACCGTCCGAGCGGGGCATCGGGATGGTATTCCAGTCCTACGCGCTTTATCCCCAGATGACGGTGCGCGGGAATCTTTCGTTCGGGCTGAAGAATGCGCGCATGCCCCAGGCCGAGATCGACAAGCGGGTGGCGCGTGCGGCCGAGATCCTGCAGATCCAGCCGCTGCTGGACCGCAAACCCGGCGCTTTGTCGGGTGGCCAGCGTCAGCGCGTGGCGATCGGGCGGGCGTTGGTGCGTGATGTGGATGTGTTCCTGTTCGACGAGCCGCTATCCAACCTCGATGCCAAACTGCGCAGCGAACTGAGGGTGGAGATCAAGCGCCTGCACGCGCGGCTGAACAACACGATGGTCTATGTCACCCATGACCAGATCGAGGCGCTGACCTTGGCGGACCGGATCGCGGTGATGAAGGGGGGCGTGATCCAGCAGCTGGCCGATCCCCAGACGATCTACAACAAACCTGTGAACCTGTTCGTCGCGGGCTTCATCGGCAGCCCGGCCATGAACATGCTGTCGGGCAAGACCGTCGACGGGGGCCGCGCGTTCCAGTTCGGGGCGACGCGGATCGACCTGGCGGGTTATGATGGTGGTGCCGTGCTGGAGCGCGATCAGGCGATCCTTGGGCTGCGGCCCGAGCATATCACCATTTCGGACGCTCCCGTCCCCGGCCGGTCGATCCCGGCCGAGGTGGAAATCCACGAAAATCTTGGTGCCGACAGTCTTTTGTGGCTCAAGGCCGAGGGCCGCGAGATGTGCGTCCGCATCCCGGTCGAAGGGCAGCGGAACACCGGCACCTTCGTGCACCTTGTGCTTGATCTGGCCAAGGCATCGCTCTTTGACACCAAGACCGAACTGAGGATTTGACATTGCTGGATCTGGCCGGTGTCTGGTCGCTTTCTGACGAAAGCGGCGCGTATGGTGTTCCGATGGCGGTGCCCGGTGACGGTATATCCGCGCTGCACAAGGCAGGTGTGATCCCCGATCCCTATTGGGGGCGCAACGAATACGACTGCCGGTGGGTGGCGGAACGCGACTGGGTCTTGGTTCGACGTTTTGACCATGACGGCACGGCGGCTGATCTGGTCATCGACGGGCTCGACACCGTGGCCGAGCTGCGGCTGAACGGTGAACGAGTTCTGGAGGTCGCCAACGCACATCGGCGCTGGCGTGTTCCTGTCACCCCTCGCGCGGGCGACAATGTGATCGAAATTACCTTTCGCTCATCCGTCCGCGAGGCGGCAGCGCTGCAGGCCGGGATGCCGTTCCGCATTCCCTATCAAGAGGTCAACGGCCCCATCCCCAACGCCAACATGCTGCGCAAGCAGCAATGCGATTTCGGGTGGGACTGGAACATCGCGCTGGGGCAGTTCGGTGTCTCCGGGGCGATCCGGCTGGAACCCCGGGGACCGCGCATAGCAGACGTGATCGTGGCGCAGCGCCACACCCCCGGCCTGGCCGAAATCACCTTGCGCATCGAGACGGATGGGCCAGAGGTCACAGCCACGCTTTGCGGCATCAGCGCGACGGCCACGGTCGCGCGCGGCGCGGCGACACTGGTGCTGTCCATCCCCGAGCCGGCACTTTGGTGGCCGGCGGGGCAGGGCGCGCAGGTGCTGCACGATCTGACCGTCACATCGGGCGGTGCTGCGGCCACGCGGCGCATCGGGCTGCGGTCGCTGGAGCTTGACTCCACACCCGACGCGGCGGGCCGGTCATTCGGCTTTCGCGTCAACGGGCGGGCGGTCTTTGCCAAGGGTGCGAACTGGATCCCTGCCGATGCCCTGAACGGGCGCATCACGCCTGCGGCCGTGCGCGGGCTGCTGCAGTCGGCCGTGGATGCCAACATGAACATGATCCGCGTCTGGGGCGGTGGGCGGTACGAGCCGGACTGGTTCTACGATCTCTGCGATGAGTTGGGCCTGATGGTCTGGCAGGATTTCATGTTCGCCTGCACCTTTACCCCTCCACGCCTGCATTTCTGGCCGAGGTGGATGCCGAGGTCCGCGACGTCGTGCGGCGGATCAACCACCACGCCTGCATCGCGCTGTGGTGCGGCGACAACGAACTGATCGGCGCGCTGACCTGGTTTCCCGAAAGCCGGGCAGACCGCGACCGCTATCTGGTGAACTACGACCGGCTGAACCGCACGGTCGAGTCGGCGCTGTTGCAGACGCTGCCGGACGCCAACTGGTGGCCCTCGTCCCCGTCCCCCGGGCCGCTGGCCTTCGGCGATGCCTGGCATGACGACAGCTCGGGTGACATGCACTTCTGGTCGGTCTGGCACGAAGGGCGGGATTTTGACCACTACCGCGATGTCAGCCCGCGTTTTTGTTCCGAGTTCGGGTTCCAGTCCTATCCGTCGATGTCCACGATCCGCAAATTCGCCGATCCCAAGGACTGGAACGTCGCGAGCCCGGTGATGGAAAGTCACCAGAAAAACGCCGGCGGCAATGCCCGGATCGCCGAAACAATGTTCCGCTATTTCCGCTTTCCCGTGGATTTCGAGAATTTCGTCTACTTGAGCCAGATCCAGCAGGGCCTGGCCATCAAGACCGCCGTCACCCACTGGCGCAGCCTGAAGCCGCACTGCATGGGCGCGCTTTACTGGCAGCTGAACGACACGTGGCCGGTGTGCAGCTGGTCCAGCCTCGATCACGGCGGGAACTGGAAACTCTTGCATCACATGGCCGCGCGGTTCTTTGCGCCGGTGATGGTGACAGCGGTGCCGCAGGACGACGGGATCGAGCTGCGGGCAGTGAATGACCTGCCCGAGGCGGTGACGATCACGGTTGCGGCCAATGCTGCGGCGATGGACGGCACCACGCGAAAGCTGGCAGAAGCGACGGTGACGGTGTCCCCGGATGCCGCTCTGCCGGTGCTGACCATTCCCGCGGATACGCTGCATGCGGGCGAGGTTCTGGCCTTTATCTGGAACGGCGACGCGCAGGGCGGGGACGTGCATGCGCCAAAGCCGTGGAAGGCGTATGACCTGTTGCCCTCGGGCGTTAGGGCAGATATCCGGCAGGACGGGGCCGTCTGGAATTTGGTGTTGCAGGTCAACGCTTTCGCGCCGTTTGTTGCGGTTGAATCCGATGTTCAGGGCCGCTTTTCGTCCAATGCCGTCACGCTGTTTCCGGGCTATCCCGCCACCATCACCTTCACCCCCGAGGATCCCTCGTCGGTGCCGACCTTCACCCTTCGCGACCTTCATTCCGCCACTTACGGCGCCTGACGAAAGGCCTCTCTCATGTTCAGCTATCAGCTCTACTCCTCGCGCAACTTTCCCCCGCTGTCCGACACCCTGGCGATGGTGGCCAAGGCCGGATACACCTCTGTCGAGGGATATGGCGGCCTTTATGAC
>JANPKV010000027.1:0-4652 GCA_031426185.1 Rhodobacterales bacterium
CATCCCCAATATCGTCTGCCGCCACGAGGGCGCCGCAGCGATGATGGCCGAGGCGACGGGCAAGCTGACCGGTCGGCCCGGCGTGGCCTTCGTCACGCGTGGACCGGGTGCCACCAACGCGGCCGCCGGTGTCCACATCGCACGGCAAGACTCCACGCCGATGATCCTGTTCGTCGGCCAGATCGACCGCTCCCATGTGGACCGCGAGGCGTTTCAGGAAATGGACTATGCGGCCGTCTTCGGACCCATCGCCAAATGGGCCGCCGAGGTGCGCCAGACCGACCGGCTGCCCGAATACATCGCCCGCGCATTCCATGTGGCGACCTCTGGCCGCCCCGGGCCGGTCGTGCTGGCGCTGCCCGAGGATATGCTGTCGGACCGGGCGGAGGTAGCCGACGTGCCCGCGCCCGCCCCGCACCTGACCGGCATCGATCCTGCGGGGGTCGCGGCAGTCACTGCAAGACTGTCCAGCGCCGAGCGCCCGTTGGTCGTCGTCGGCGGCCCACATTGGTCAGCACAGGCTACGGCCGACGTCGCGCGCTTTGCACAAAACTGGTCCCTGCCCGTCGCCGTCACCTTCCGCCGTCAAGACCGGATCGACAACGATCACCCCAACTATGCGGGCGACCTTGGTGTGGGCATGAACCCCAAGCTCGCCCAGCGCCTGCAGGATGCCGACCTGATCCTGGCGCTTGGCACCCGCCTTGGCGACATCTCAACAGCGGGCTACACGCTGATGACCCCCGGCCAGCCGCAGCAGCGCCTGATCCATGTCCATCCGGACCCCGACCTGCCGGGCACCGTCTATCGACCCGACATTGCCGTCACCGACCGCGCCGACACGATGGTCGCAGCACTCGCCACCACCGCCCCGCCCAGCCTGCCATGGACCGCCTGGACGACCCAGGCCCGCGCCGATTACATCGCCTGGCAGGTCCCCAAAGCCACCCCCGGCGCGGTGCGGATGGAGGACACCGTGGCTTGGCTGTCGGCCAACCTGCCCCCCGACGCCATCGTGACCAACGGCGCGGGGAACTACGCGGCCTTTTTGCACCGCTACTACCGCTTTCATCGTCACGGCACGCAGCTTGCGCCCACTTCCGGCTCGATGGGCTACGGCTTTCCGGCTGCAATTGCCGCCAAGCTGCATCATCCCGGCCGCATGGTGGTCTGCCTTGCGGGGGATGGCTGTTTCCAGATGACGCTGAACGAGATGTCGACGGCGATCCAGCATAACGCCGCCGTGATCGTCGTGGTCTGCAACAATGGCCGCTATGGTACCATCCGGATGCATCAGGAAAAGTCTTATCCCGGCCGCGTCTCGGGCACCGACCTGGTGAACCCGGATTTCGCGGCCCTCGCCCGCGCCTATGGCGGGCATGGCGAAGTTGTCGCCCATCAAGACGACTTTGCCCCGGCCTTTCAGCGTGCCAGCGCGTCGGGCAAGATTGCGGTGATCGAGCTGAAACTGGACACCGACATGCTCAGTACCGGCCAGTCCCTGTCAGACCTGCGCGCCCGCTGACACTTTCTTGCGGAACTCGACCGTTGTGGGGTGATCGAATCCCGCATGCGCGCGCCGCGCGGTCTCGACGAATCCCAGATGCCGAAACAGCGCGTGGTTTTCGACCAGCTCAACCCGAGTCTCAAGCATCAGTTCGGTCAGGCCATGGGATCGCGCCCGGAATTCGGCCAGCGTCACCAGCCGCCGCGCAAGTCCGCGCCCCTGATGGCCTGGCACAACCGCAAGTTTCCCTATGTAAAGCGCATCCGGTCGCGCCGTCAGCGTGACCGTTGCCACCGCCGGTGTCCCGATCACCCAGATTTCGGCGGCTTTCGCAATATCGGCCAGATCGGCCGTGCCCATGCGGGTCAGCGATGACGGCGGATCGATGCGCCCCTCCATTCCCGCAAAGGCAGCGCGCAGCACAACCATCAGTTGCACCCAGTCTTCACCCTCGACAGCCCGTCTCGGCAGGCCTTCAGCCCCGCCTTCGCCATTATCCGATGCGGCATTTTCAGGGCGGATTGCCATGCCTTCGCCACCTTCATTTACGCGAAGTCCAGCAATGCTTGGGCGAAAACCCGCCGAAGTATGTTTCCCTGCCATCAACGATCCCCCATAATTCCCCCGATCGGACGCGTATCTGCCCCTATCTCGCCCAAATCGCCCTGCATGAAGCTTCATAGCTGCTCTGCTCGCATTGGGGATACTAATGGACCGACTTACCGAAATGGAGGCCTTCGCCATGGTCGTTGACCAAGGCGGGTTCACCGATGCGGCCAAGAAGATGGGCATTTCGAAATCTGCCGTTTCGAAACATGTCTCCGCTCTTGAAGCCCGCCTGGGCGCACGCCTTTTGAACCGAACGACCCGCCGGGTGTCCCCCACGGAAATCGGCTTGGCCTATTACGACCGCGCCCGCCGCGTCCTGAACGACGCGGGTGAGGCCGACGCGCTTGTCACCTCGATGCAATCGGCGCCCTCGGGCCTGCTGCGGATCAGCGTCGCCACCGATTTCGGGGTGAACCTTCTGTCCCCGATCCTGGGTGATTTCCTTCTGGAATACCCCGAGATCACCGTGAACATGGTCCTGAACAACCGCTATGTCGAACTGATCAGCGAAGGCTTCGACCTTGCGATCCGCGTGGGAGAGCTGGAGGACAGCTCCCTTCGGGCGCGCAAGCTGACCGAAACGACGCGGCGCATGATCGCCTCGCCCAGCTATTTCCAGCGCTACGGCCGCCCGCAAAAGATCGACGACCTGAACGACCACAAGCTGCTGCACTATTCCAACCAGGCCAATGGCAACGTGTGGAAGATCACCGCGCCGTCGGGCGAAAAGCGCCAGGTCCGCTCGGTCGGCTGGCTGACGGTCAATGACGGGCAATCGCTGTTGAACGCCGCCGTTTCCGGCCTTGGGATCGCCTACCTGCCCTCATTCCTTTATGCCGATGCGATGCGTCTGGGCCAGATCGAAGAGGCCATCCCCGGGCTGCCGGTCGAAACGCTGGGCATCTATGCGGTCTACCCCCCGGGCCGCTTTACCCAGCCGAAAGTGCGTGCCTTCATCGACTTTCTGGCGCGCCGCTACACCGACAAGGGCCCCGACAACTGGTAAGCGACGTCAAGGTTGCAATCTAGGGCCGAAGCTATCTGCAACGGCCGTTGCAAGAATTCCATTAGCAGTAGATTGCGAGAAAAATACGAGAAAAATACTTCCCTTTCTGGGGCTGGGATTCATGCTCTTAAGCTGCGGAACGCCTGAATTTCGCGCAGAGCGCGATGGCTGCACAGCAGAATGGATGGCGAAGATACCGCCTCGCTACGAGCAAGAAATTTACAATTCACCCCAATCGCGCGAAGTGCCCACCGGCATGACAACCTGTTCAGGATATGGCTACTCGATCACTTGCAACCAGACCATGCGGACTGAATATTACACAGTTCCTGCCGTGCGAACGGTTGACCGAAACGCGCCACAGCGCGACCCGCAAATTGCCCAATGCACCCAACAAGCCTGCATAAGCAAGTTTGGCAATTCGGAATGCAAAGCACCCTGAACTTTAGGGCAAAGGCACCAGCACGACCTCCACCCGCCGGTTTGATCGCCGTCCCTCTTCGGTCAGGTTGCCGGCGCGCGGGGCCAGATACCCTGCCCCTTCGGCGCTGACCTGACTTGCAGGCACGCCCAAGGCATCGACCAGCCGCGCCCGGATCGCATCCGCCCGCTTTGCCCCCAGCGCCACGTTTGCCGCCAGCCCGCCCGATGCATCGGTATGCCCGACCAGCACGACAACCCGCGTGGCATCTGCCTTGAGCCAGCTTGCCAGCGCAGTCAGCGACGGGAGGTCATCGGGCGCAAGAACCGACGCGCCGGGGTCGAAATCGACATCTTCCAGTACGACCGATCCCTTTGTCTGCAGCGCCAGGCCGATATCGTCTTCTTCGAGCGGCGGCACTGCGATCTCGGGCGCAGGCGTGATCCCGTCAGGAACCGGTGCGGTGGGCAAAGCTGTCATAGGCGCGACGGCGGCAGCACTTTGTGCGCCGACCGTTATCATCTGGACGAACCCCTTCAACGCCGACCGGCTGACCATCAGGCTGATCGCCTCCAGACCGTCTGGCCCGGACCGGGTGGCAGAAAGAAACCGGAAATCGCCCAGATCGACATGCATCGCAGGCTCGGCGATCACCCGAGTTGCAAAGCGAAAGTCAAAGCCGCCGCATTCCACATCGGCGCATTCATACCGCAGCTGATACCCCGCCGCGACGATCTGGTCGCGCAACGGCGCCAGGATCTCCAGCGTCGACAATTCGCGGCTGTCGATCTGATAGGCGGTGGCGTCCACATTGCCTTCGACCGTCTGCGTGGCGACCTTGCCGCCGGCAAATGGCCCGACCGGCAGGGCATAGCTGCCAAAGCCCTGCGCAGACGTTTCGCTGATACTGGCGGAGGCGGGAAATTCGGGCACCAGCGCCCAGGCCGGGGACCAGAGCGGGGCCCCGACAAGCGCCAGCATCAGCCCCAGTCCCGCGATAGGGCATGTCCTGTGCCTAGCTTGCATGGGTCTCTGCATCGATGTCTTTGGCCCGATAATGATACTGTTCCACAGCCCGCATCCCAAGGGAAGCATAGAGCGCCCGCGCC
>JANPKV010000028.1:0-10022 GCA_031426185.1 Rhodobacterales bacterium
CAGGCTTTCGAGCTCGTCGAAGTACTGGCCCACGGTGTTTTTGCTCAGTCCGAGGAGACCCGCAGCTTCACGATGAGAGAGCCTAATCTTTCCGTTGTTCGACCCGTTGAACCGCCGCTTTACCTCAAGGTAAAGGGCGCGTGCGGTAGGGCGCGCTGCCTTCCACGCCACTGTCCGCATCAGCCACTCACTCAACATGAGGAAAGTGCCCCCGCTCCGTCCGGTCTTGTCGGGCCGTCCACGCTTCTTCATCACAGCAGTCGCTCGCGATCGGCGTTCCTAATCGGCCGGCCTGGTCGTTCGTCTCTTGGATGTCGGCCCATGACCGCAACTCCTCGCTTGGCGCGAGGGCAGGGGTGGGATAAACTGACGCCATTCCAGCTGCGTCATCTGTCCCGGCTCCTGCCCCTCGCGGGGTTGGTGTCGGGTTCAGGCCGCGGTTTCTTCGTCAGCTGTAACGGCCTCAATTTTCGCCCGACGCCAGCGATTAAGGCCGCCTAGCTTCCGGGGTGCGGGAAGTACGCCTGCCCTAACCCAACGCCAGATCGTTGTGTAGGAGCAGGAGTACAACTCCATCAGGTCCTGAGTGGTCATCCACTCTTTTGGAACTGGAACCTTTGACATCGTTTCGATCCTTTGCCTTCGTTAATCTACGAATGCCAAGGTATTGCATGGTGGTTGTTGGGACTATGCACGGAGGCTGAAAGTTCCCCATGCTCCGTCAACCGACCTTCTTCACCCTCTTTTTACGTCGCGGGTCCCTGAAAATATCTCTGATTGCCTCGGGTTGAGGCACGGCATCGGGAAAAGTCGCGAGCACAGGATGCTTGTTTAATTGATCGTGCAGCGCCTCAGAAAAGGCTGTCTCCGAGAGCCTCGCTCCCATCCACGGGTCGTCGGAACTTCTCTCTGTCCGACGCAGACCCCAATGGTTTTCTTCCTCCACCAGAACTCGAATGCGTTTTGTGAGCCCCTTTACCCCGATCCGACCTAACGGCAGGCTCTTTTGGGACGGTCGTTCGGCTTCGAGCAGCGTTGCCGCATGCGCGAAAAGGTTTGCCTCTTGCATGATGTTCAACGGGCGATCCGGCTCGCAGCGAAGATCAGCGGCAGCCTGATGCCTGGCAAGATCGAAGATAAGGGGGTCAAGAGTGACCATGTCAATAAAGTCAGCCCAATCCATAGGCCAAACACCGGGCCAGTGTGAGTGATCGCTTAGAGGAAAAGGCGATTTCATCTGGCGATGCAGCCAGGCCAGCAACGCGACGTGTTGATCGACGACCCATCTGTGGTCCGCGATCATTTCCTCGTATTCGAGCACCTCTTGATGCGCCTCAAGTTCAAGCGCTGCTAGGTATTCAGCGGTTGTTGTTTGCGTCATGCGCGCACCAACTGCACCACTTCGCCCGCCATCGCCCCGGTCGTGTATCGCGCCCAAGCGTCCATCAGGTCACGTCGCCGGTCGAACAAGTCGCTTCGCGCATATGCCTGCACCACAGCATTGCCGGTCGAGTGACTAAGCGCCGCCTCGGCAAGTTCCGGGTCGGCCTTTGCGCTCTCGCTGCACCAATCCCGGAAAGAAGATCGGAACCCGTGGGTCGTGAAGCCTTCCGCGCCCATGCGACCGTACATAAGTTTGAAACTCATATCGGAGAGCGGGCGCACGCCGCCCTTGCCGCGCTTTGGGGAGGGGAAGCAGTAGACCGGATCGAGGCCGCGCATCGTCTTAAGGATCGCCATAGCTTCGGGCGCCAACGGCACCCGATGGGGCTTTGGGCGTTTCATGCGTTCGGCCGGAATGTTCCATGTTGCGCCTTCCAAGTCGATCTCTGCCCATGTTGCGCCGCGCGCTTCACCTGATCGGGCGGCGGTCAGGATTATAAACTGAAGGCATGCAGAGGAGGCGCTGTCACGCAGGGACAGTTGCGCCCAGAAAGCCGGCACATCGCGCCAAGGTAGCGCAGCATAATGAGCTTTGGTCTTGCGAACAGTCGTCAGGCCCATGCCAATCAGCTCAACGGGATTGTCGCGCAGATGCCCCTCGTCCTTTGCCCACTGAAAGATCGTGTGGAGACGCTGGCGGGTCCGGCGCCCGGTCTCGACGTGTGTCGTCCAGACGGGCTCAAGGACCTTGAGAATGTCCGCGCGCGTGATCGCTTCGAGCGGCTTGTTCGCCAGCACTGGAAACGCATGAAGCCGCAGGCCGCTCAGCCATGTGTCCGCATGCTTCTTGTTTTTCCATTTCGGGAGAAGCGTGGCGTGCGTTGCCTCTGCCGCTTTCCCGAACGTCATCAGCTCGCGTTCTGCCGCAGCCTTGGAAGCCCGTGCGGCCGCCTTGCGGGCTGCGTCCGGGTCATCCCCTGCCCGCGCTGCCTTGCGCATCTCTGTCGCCTTCTCACGCGCCTCTGCGAGCGTCACAAGTCCAACGCTTCCAACGCCAAGTTCCCGCCGCTTTCCATGAATGACTGTTCGGACGATCCAGCTTTTCGAACCTGTCGGGCTGACGCGCAGGTAAAGCCCCCCGCCGTCGCCATACATTCCCGGCTCACGCTTTGCGTCCACACCCTTGACTGTCAGTGGCATTGCCGGAGGCTCCTGGAACCTGCCCCCCATTTATCCCGCCAGTCGGCTTGCGCTTGGCTGAAGCAATGGTGGGACAGCATGGGTCAATCTGAAATAGATTGATACGCCTAGTCGTCCATGATAGCAACAAAAACAGGATGATATGAGATAGGAATGGGTCAGGCTGATAGGGGAGATTGGTGGACCTCGGCTCCACCAACACCTTCGATTGCTGGAAGAACTTGTCAGGACTACCGCTGGTTCTCGCTTCATCTGGTTCAAATCATCGGCAAATTACTCATCGACGTCGCTCGAGGCGGGCGACAAGGTCCAAAGGCGCGCAACGGTCGTAGCCGTCCGGACGTCATGACCGACGCGACGACCGCGGCCGCACAGGCCGCTTGCACCGCCCCAGACACAATATCCGCGCGTTATTGGAGATTATGACCGATTATGTTCGCGCGGGTTCTGACCCTAGATGGGGTCCTGCAAGTCTTCGGCCAGGTCAAGATGCTTGATCGAAGTGATGTGGTCTACTTTTGCGTTCCCACGAATCACCCTCACTGTCGTTCCCTTGTTCCGCTTATCGAGGAAAAGCGATCCGCCAAAAGAATAAAAGGAGTTCGCAAATTTGCCAGAACGGAATTGCCCCTTGCCCGTGTACCAGACATCCTTTTTGTAAGCTTCAAGGAAACCGAATTCCACGCCTTTTGCGTCAAGGTAGTTCGCCACCTCTTCGGGTCCGCTGCCGGCGCCAAACTTGCACCCCTTAAAGCAGATCAAACCGACCCTCTTGATGCCGCATTTTTCAACAAGGAATGGTCCCCAGTCATCTGAAGAAAACTCACCAAAACCAAGCGTGCCCCCGTGACCCACAAAGATGATCTTTGTGTTCAGATCGGCGTCTGCCATGCAATCTTCAGAGAAGGCAATGAACTCTTTTTCGCCCGTCCCATAGCAGAACTTCTTGTCGTCCGGCACATTGTACCTGCGCGCTACTCCGCGGGCGTCACTGCGCGCGTCTCCGACATGCGCTCCGAAAAGAAGCAGGAAGTTCCGCGGCCATCCCATCCTTTTTTCCTTAGATAAGAGTAGTCATCGATCGCTAATCGCCCGCACCACGCACGAACGTAGGTGCCGGTGCGCCAAGTCAAACAAAGATGTTGGCGACCATAGTCAAGGCGCTAATCATTTCTTCGATGGCGTCTTGAGCGACGTTCGGCGCTCTGCCTATCAGGTCACCACTGGCTTCAATTTTCTCGGCGACGCGACTTGCGGACCATTCTGTCGGCTGCGACAGTTCCTGCTTGAACAACTGCGTGAAACTGTTCATCGACCCGACATGGCCCTTCCAGATCGCCACCTTGTGCACATGATTGGCCTTCTCGGCAAAGGCGCGTGACGCCGGTCGCGTTATCGTGGCCAATTGATGGCTTCGGTGCTGTTTTGAAACCCAATACTGATGGCCTATCACTACTGGGCCGCTTGGAATAAGGAACTTGGTGCTGGACATCGCCCGAAGGGCGGCCACGATCGAACTCCAGTGGTGAGCTTGAAACATTATCGATCTGGTATTGATGTCCCAAGTCTTTTGAAAATCAATGGGCTCAACAGATTTGGCATCAATCCACAGACCACCGGAAAGTTGCTTCCACCGCTTTACGCGAAAACTGCTGTCGGAAATTTCGGCGCGATAGACTGTCATCTGTATCCAATCCTTCAATTCGCGAGACGAGGTAATTGATGTTACGCAAGCTGCCTGCCATCTGACATCAGGATTGCGTGAAGTCGACATTTCGACAAGTGTTTTTTACCCCCGACAGTCGCCTGCTGCCGCGCAAGCGTCCAGACCTGGACGGAGCACGCCGTGATCGCCATCTTCCTGGGGCGGTTGCCTCTTCTTTCAGCGCGGGCGGTCAGGAATTCCTGCGATAGTTTGCCAGCCTGTCGAACATCACGGCGAACAGGATCGCGCCGCCGATGAAGGTGCCTTGCCAGAAGGCATTGATGCCAAGCAGACCCAAGGAGTTGCGGATCACCTCGATCAGCATGGCGCCGATGATGGCACCCAGCGCCGTGCCACCGCCTCCGGCAAGGTTTGCCCCGCCGATGACGGCCGCTGCAATCACCTGCAACTCCATCCCAGTGCCGATGTTGGTGGTCACTGCCCCCAGCCAGCCTGTCTGTACGATGCCCGCGATGCCCGCCGACAGCGCCGAGATCATGTAGACCGCGACTTTGATCGGTTTCACCGGAACCCCGGTCAGCGTGGCGGCCTGCTCATTGCCGCCAATGGCAAAGACATGACGGCCAAAGCGCGTGAACCGCAGGACGAACCCTGTCAAAAGGCCAAGCACGATCATGTACATCACCGGATTGGCGATGCCGAAGAACCATGCTCCGCCGCCCAGCGCCAACAAAAGATCATGGTCGGGCCCGAACTCGAACACCACGGTATTGCCCGACGCCACCATGGCCAGGCTGCGCGCGATGGACAACATTCCCAGCGTCACCACAAACGACGGCAGCCCGACATAGGCGATGAGGACACCGTTTATCGCGCCCACCACAAGTGCGGTCGCGACCGAGGCCGCGATGCCGATCTCGATCGAGTATCCGGCGTTCATCACGACGGCAAGTACCATGCTGCACAGGCACAATACCGATCCGACCGACAGATCGATCCCGCCCGTGATGATCACCACCGTCATGCCAAGCGCAATGATGCCAACAAAGGTCACGTTGCGGGTGATGTTGTAGAGATTCTTCGAGGTCGCAAAACTGTCCGTGGCAAAGGACAGCGCCACGGAGGCCGCTATCACGGCGATCAACACCCAGAACGTCTGGCTTCCCAGAAGGCTGGAGAGCCAGGTTTCCTGCTTTTGTCCGATGGACGCGCTGAGCGACGTGGTCATGTGAAGCCTTTCCAGAACGGGTGTAGCAGGTGTCAGACGGTTTCGATGGCGCCGGTTATCAGACCGGTGACTTCTTCGGGGGAACTGTCGGCGATGCGTTTGTCGGCCACCTTGGTGCCGCGCCGCATCACGATCACCCGGTCGGCCACCGTAAAGACGTCGGGCATCCGGTGACTGATCAGCACGACGGTGACGCCCTGATCGCGCAGGCGCTCGATCAGATGCAGCACCTCGGCCACCTGACGCACCGATATCGCAGCGGTCGGTTCATCCATCAGCACGATCTTGGCATTGCTGAGACGGGTGCGGGCGATTGCCACGGCCTGCCGCTGCCCCCCCGACATCTTCTTGACCAGATCGCGGGGGCGCGTCTCGGATTTCAGTTCGGCGAAGATCTCGCCCGCGCGTCGGTACATCGTCGGATAATCGAGGATTTGGAAGGGACCAAAGCCAATCCGCAGTTCGCGCCCCAGAAACACATTGGCCGCCGCTGTCAGGTTGTCGCAGAGGGCAAGGTCCTGATGCACGATCTCGATGCCATGCTGGCGCGCCTCAAGCGGGCGATGCATGATGATCTCCTGGCCATCCATCAGAATGGACCCGCTGCTTGGGCGGAAGTTGCCAGCGATCATCTTGACGAGGGTCGATTTGCCCGCGCCGTTGTCGCCCATCAACCCGATCACCTCGCCTGCTTCGAACGAAAAAGAGACGTCCTTGACGGCTTCGATGGCACCAAAATGCTTGGAGATGTGCTTGAGCTCAAGAACGGCCATGTGGTTTTCCGCCCCCCTCTGAACAGAAACTGATGAGCCTGGGATGCGCCGAAACCGATCGGCGACCGCCTGATGATGGCCTGCGGTGGCCCCAAACTCAAGGTCCGCAAATGTTATTGCATGAATTGGCAAAGTCAATGAAATGTTTGGAATAATAGCGCTGTCATAAAATCTGTTTTCTGATAGTTTTCGGGTAGAATCACGGCGGAAGCGTGATTTGTGGTGCGTGAAAAAGTCGGCAGGATCCGTGGCCGGCCCATCGTGGGGGAAAGCGGGTTGAAAATTGTGTGAGGGGTTGGTGGGGCTGGATCGCAAGATCGGCGTGACCCGTTTTGAACAGCAATCCGGACGCGCGCGATTTTCGGCAAAGGCACATCCAACTGACGGGCGATCGCTGCCCCCCGGTGCCACCGTCGTTTGAATACCATGCCGCAAGATCATCACGCGGCTTTTTTGGGAGGACTGCCAAAATGAAGAAAACTATGATGCTTGCCACGGCGGCTGCCGTGGTGGCTTTCGCGGCCGGCGCTGGCTTTGCGCAGGACAAGAAGCAGCTCGTTATTGTGGTCAAAGGTCTGGACAACCCGTTCTTTGAGGCGATCAACCAGGGCTGCCAGAAGTGGAACTCCGAAAACGCCGACAGCGAATACGAATGCTTCTACACCGGACCTGCATCGACCTCGGACGAGGCGGGCGAGGCGCAGATCGTGCAAGACATGCTCGGCAAGCCGACGACTGCGGCCATGGCCATCTCGCCGTCGAATGCCAAGCTGATCGCGCAGTCGATCAAGACCGCTGCGGCGACGGTTCCGATCATGACACTGGATGCCGATCTGACGGTTGAGGACGCCGCGTTGCGCAAGACCTACCTTGGCACCGACAACTACCTGATGGGCAAAAAGATCGGCGAATATGTCAAGGCGGCAAAGCCGGACGGCGGCACGGTCTGCACGATTCAGGGCAACCCGGGTGCCGACAACATCCTGCGTCGTGCCCAGGGCTTCCGCGATGCCTTGGCTGGGCAGGAAGGACTGGCAGCGCTGGCAGGTGAGGGCGGTTGGACCGAAGTTGCAGGTTGCCCAGTCTTTACCAATGACGACGGCGCCAAGGGCGTGCAGGCGATGACCGACATTCTGGCCGCAAACCCGGACCTTGACGCCTTTGGCATCATGGGCGGCTGGCCGATGTTTGGCGCACCGCAGCCCTACCGCGACCTGTTCACCCCCTATGCCGAGCGGATCGCGAGCAACGACTTCGTCATCGGTGCTGCCGATACGATCGGAGCGCAGGTCGACCTCGCACGCGAAGGACTGGTGACCGCGCTTGTCGGTCAGCGTCCGTTCGAAATGGGGTATCTGGCGCCAGGCACGATGATTGACCTGATCGAAGGCAAAGAGGTTGCCGACCCGATCTTCACCGGTCTGGACGAGTGCACCAAGGATACGGTCGACACCTGCATCCAGAAGTGACGGGCTGACATCGAAGGGGGGCGTCCGGTTTGGCCGGTCGCCCCTTTTTCATGTCATTCTTTCAGCCAGGCCTTGAACGCGTCTGCGTAACCGGGATGCCAGCGCGACAGGGGCGGGCGGTTCTCTGCAATGTCGCCCGCCGCCCACAGGATGCGCTTGGCGTCCAGCGCGCGGTCGACGTCGTTGTCGGGACAGAGGATGTAGAACTCGTCCCGGTCCAGTGCGGCAACAAGGAAATCGACGACCTGTTCCGGCGTCCACGCCCCTGCGGGCTTTTCCGCGCGGCCATTGGCGGTCAGCGGGGTGAAAACAAACCCCGGAATGAAGAGCCGCGCCTCGACCCTGCAGCCGGGAAGGTTGCGAAGGTGGTGCTGCAACGCCTCGGTAAAGACTTTGACCCCGGCCTTGGCGATATTGTAGGCGGGATCGCCCGGCGGCGTGGTAATGCCCTGTTTTGATCCGGTGTTGATGATCACCCCGGCGGTGCCGGAAGCGATCATGCCGGGCGCAAAGACCTGCGCCACCGAGATGATGCCACCCATGTTGACCGCCAGGATGCGATCCCAATTCCCGGCCTCGTCAAGGATCGTGCTGCCGGGCTGGATGCCCGCATTGTTCAGCAGGACGCTGACGGGTCCAAGTCTTTCTTCGACGACGCGCGCCAGCCGGGCCACATCGCCACGATCGGCCACGTCGGTTGCGACAGCCAGCACATCGCACCCCTCTGCCCGGAGCGCGCCCGCGGCTGCATCCAGCTGCGGGCCGCCCAGATCGGCCAGACAAATACGCAGGCCCAGTGACGCAAACCTGTGCGCGGCGGCAAGCCCGATGCCGGACGCCCCACCGGTGACCACCGCAACCGCATCTTTGACCATGGCTGAATGCATCTTGAACCTCCTGTCCCAACCACGCCGATCAGGCGGTGGCACCTTCGAAAATCTCGAACCCGGTGTCGATGATGCTGGGTGTATCGGGCCGCACCGGCTCTGCCAGGAACACCTCGACTGCCTGCTTGCCGATCTTGAACCGGTTGGACCGGATTGTCGACAAGGGCTGCGGCAACGCGCGTCCGATATCCAGTCCGTTGAACCCGAACAGCGCCAGATCCTCCGGCACCCGGATGCCCGCGCCCAGGCAATGGAACAGCCCGCCGACGGCCATGTCATCGTTGGAATAGACAACCACCTCGATCCCCGGCGCGCGCGCGACAAGATCGGCGGTCTGGGCCTTGCCCTTGCCGACAGAGGTCTGACCGTCCGAGAGCGATTCGCCTTCAAGGGCAAGTCCGGCCTGCGCCAGTCCGCTGCACAAGCCGTCGTAGCGCAGACGCGCGCGCACATCGACGGTGCCGCCATATCCGACATATCCGAACCGGCGATACCCGCGCGCGATCAGGTGCCTGGCCGTGGCAATCCCCGCAGTCGCATGCGACATGCCCACCGCGACATCGATCGGCGGATGATCAATTTCCATGAATTCGATGATGCGGATGCCGCTTTGGGCCAGCATCTTGCGGGTCGCGTCGGTGTGAGTGGACCCTGCGATCAGCACGGCCGCGGGTTGCCACGCCAGAAGGTTGCGCACCACAACCTCTTCCTGGTCGAGGTCGTAATCGGTCACGCTGATGACCGATTGCCGGTTGGTGCCCGCAAGGCCCGCATTGATGCCCTGAAGCACTTCGGGAAACACGATGTTTGACAGCGACGGGATCACCACACCGACCAGCCGCGAGTCCAGCGAGGCCAGCGACCCGGCAATCCGGTTTGGCACGTAGCCAAGCGCGCGGACCGCTTCCATGACGCGGTCGCGCGTGGCATCCGCGATCAGCCCGTGGTTGCGCATGGTCCGCGACACCGTGCTGTCGCTGACTTTCGCCAGACGCGCCACATCGCTGACGGTGACCTTGCTTTTGCGGTCAGACAAGCGGCTGCGTTGTTTGGGCATGAACCGCAGGTCCCGCTTATGTCTTGACGTAGTTGCGCCAGGGATGGGCTTCCTTGAACCCCAGCACGTCGCGGATTTTCTGGTTCGACAGCGGCGCCTCATCGTGTCCCATCGGGCGGGTGATCGGCGTGTTCGGGGCGTATTTCGCCAGGAATTCGGAAGTAGGCCCGTTGGCCGTGATGGTGTCGTTGACAGCGTTGAAGACCTGATAGCCCAGACCGTCCTTTTGCAGGCACAGATGCACGATCTCGCCCAGATCGCGGGCGTCGATATAGCTCCAGGCGTTGCGCTTGCGGACCGGGGGGTTGGCGACGTATCCGGCAAAGGCCCCATATTCGTGCGGCTCGATCACGTTGCCG
>JANPKV010000029.1:0-11140 GCA_031426185.1 Rhodobacterales bacterium
AAAACCTTCGACCGCACCCGCTCGCGCCGGGGCAGATACGCAATAGCAGAAAGTGACCGCGATGGACTTTGACAGCCTTTTCAAAAGCCAGCTTGATGCCTTGCGGGCCGATGGCAATTACCGCGTCTTTGCCGATCTGGAGCGTCAACGCGGCGCCTTTCCCAAGGCGTCGCGACACAAGGACGGCGCGGTCGACAGCGTCACCGTCTGGTGTTCGAATGACTATCTGGGCATGGGGCAGCACCCTTCGGTGGTGCAGGCGATGGTCGACACGGTCCATGCCTGTGGCACCGGTGCGGGCGGGACGCGCAACATCTCGGGCAACTCGGTGCATCACCTGATGCTGGAGGCGGAACTGGCCGACCTGCACGGCAAGGAACGCGCCCTTCTGTTCACATCCGGCTACGTCTCCAACTGGGCTGCTTTGTCCACGCTTGGCGCGCGCATCCCCAATGCCGTGATCCTGTCGGACGCGGGCAACCACGCATCGATGATCGAAGGCATCCGCCATTCCCGCGCCGACAAGGTGCTGTGGAAGCACAACGACTGGCGCGACCTTGACCGCAAGCTGCATGCGGTCGGCGACCGGCCCAAGATCGTGGCCTTTGAAAGCGTCTATTCCATGGACGGCGACATCGCCCCGATCCGCGAGATCGTCGAGGTCTGCGAAGCGCATGGCGCGATGAGCTATATCGACGAGGTGCATGCCGTCGGCATGTACGGCCCGCGCGGCGGGGGTGTCAGCGAAGAACTGGGCCTGGCGCACCGGATCGATCTGATCGAGGGCACCCTCGGCAAGGCCTTCGGCGTGGTGGGCGGCTATATCACCGGGTCCGAGGCCCTGTGCGATTTCATCCGCAGCTTTGCCAGCGGCTTCATCTTTACGACCGCCCTGCCACCGGCAGTTGCCGCAGCGGCAACGGCCTCGATCAAGCATCTGAAGGTCAGCACGGCAGAGCGCGCCGCGCAAAAGGCGCGCGTAGCCCTGCTGCGCAAGCGTCTGGACCATGTCGGCATCCCGCACATGGACAATGACAGCCACATCATTCCGGTCATGATCGGCGATCCAGTCAAGTGCCGCATGATCAGCGACATCCTGATGCATGACTGGGGCATCTATGTGCAGCCGATCAACTATCCGACGGTTCCAAAGGGCACCGAACGTCTTCGCATCACCCCCGGCCCGCTTCATACCGAGGCTGATATCGATCATCTGGTGACCGCGCTGACCGCCTTGTGGACCCGCTGCGCGCTTGCCCGCGCGGTTGCCTGACGCGAAGTTGTGATCGCGCGATTGCCGGGGCTTGGGCAATGGACGGCTTGCCAATTCAACGCCAAAGGCTAGATTGCCCCTATAAATTGTTCCCCGGGAGGACCCCTCTATGAGACTGACGATTACCGCCCTTGCCCTTGCAGCCCTGACCGGCGCACCCGCCCTTGCCGCGGGAGATGCGGCTGCTGGCGAAAAGGTCTTTGCGAAATGCCAGACCTGCCATGTCATCGCGAACGAGGCAGGCGAAGTCCTTGGCGGCAAGAATTCCAAGACCGGCCCGAACCTCTACGGTCTGCCGGGTCGGGTGGCCGGCACCTATCCGGAGTTCAAATACGGCGAAGCGATCGTGGCGCTGGGTGCCACCGGTTTCGTCTGGGACGAGGCAAGCTTTGTCGAATATGTTGCCGATCCGGCAAAGTTCCTGAAGACCAAGCTTGATGACACCAAGGCGAAAAGCAAGATGGCGTTCAAACTGCCCAAGGCAGAGGATGCCGCGAATGTCTGGGCGTATATCTCGTCGCTGTCGCCCGCGCCGGCCGCAACGAACTGACATCTCTTGCATGAATGACGCAAGGGCGGGCCGCTGGGTCCGCCTTTTTCATGCGGGGCGCAGCACCAGCCCGCCCTCGCGCTCCAGGAACGCCACCACCGCGTCCACGCCCACGCCCTGCCGGATGCGCGCCATGACATAGGGACGCCCCCCCCGAGCGACCCTTGTATCCGCTTCCAGCTGCGCGATATCGACCCCCACATGCGGGGCAAGGTCGGTCTTGTTGACCACCAGAAGGTCCGAGCGCGCCAACCCCGGACCCCGCTTGCGCGGGATGTCCTGTCCGGCGGCGGTGTCGATCACGTAGATCGTCAGATCGGCGAGTTCCGGGGAAAAGGTTGCCGCGAGATTGTCGCCGCCGGATTCGATGAGAATCAGGTCCAGCCCGGGATGCAGCGCGTTCAGCTCCGCCACCGCAGCAAGATTGATCGAAGCATCCTCGCGGATCGCGGTGTGGGGACAGCCCCCCGTTTCCACCCCCCGGATGCGGTTTTCCGGCAGCACCTGCGCGCGCAGAAGGTAGTCGGCATCCTCGCGCGTATAGATGTCATTGGTGATGACGGCCATCGAACAGCGATGCGCCAGCGCGCGGGCGAGATGCTCGGTCAGCGTGGTCTTGCCCACACCGACGGGGCCGCCGATGCCGACGCGCAGGGGGCCGTGGGTCATGTCCGGTAAATCCTTACATCCATCGTTTCATGCAGCATCGCCGACAGGTCCGCGCCAACGGCGCTCGAGGTCATGACACCCGCCAGCTCTGCCGGACTGCGCCCCAGCGCGCACGCGACCGCATCCGTCGCCAGACCCGTGATCGTCTCGTGTAGCGCAGCAAGGGCTGTCTGTCCTTCGGTCTGACCCAAGGGTGCAAAGCGGACTGCGACCGACACCAGATTGGCCACAAAGGCATGCAGAAAAAGCGCCACGATTTCCGCCGGGGCAAGCGCCAGACCGGATGCGGCCTCTGCGACGGCAAGCGGCAAGGGACGCGGCGGCAGATCGCGGCCGGTGATCGCGGCCACCGTCTTTGCAAAGGCCGTGCCTTGGGCCATGGTCTCAAGCAGCCGTTCGGAGGACGGCGCCAGCGCGCGAGCAAGGTCATCCAGTCCATCCCTGTCGGCATCTGGGTTCAACCCGGCCACGAGCAGAATGGCGTCGTTGCGACCCGCGCCGTGCAGCAAGACATCCCCGATCCAGTCCCGCAACCCCGCCGCGTCACGCAAGTCCCCCTCGGCGATCACCTGCTCCAGCCCGTGGGAATAGGCAAAGGCGCCGGTCGGGAACGCCGGCGACAGCCATTGCATCAGGCTCAGGCGGTCAAGACTTTCGCTCAATGCGCATGCCCCATGGTGCGGCCCATCCCGTAGGCCCCGCCTTCGGGGGTAAAGGGCATGCGCGCAGGTGTCACCCCTGCCCCAAGGCCTGCCAGCATCGCGGCCAGCACATGGTCGGCGCGGATGATCAGCTGGTCCGAACGGATCTCGCAGGGGGTATGTCGGTTCCCGATATGCCAGGCAAGGCGCGGCAGATCGCCCGTCACGACCAGCACGTCCTCGTCCGCTGCGGCGATTTCGACCAGCCGCCCGTCATCAAGCTCCAACGCGTCGCCGGCCACGAGATTGGTGGTTTCGGGCAGGTCCACCATGAACCCCTCGCCCCCCGCCATCTCCAGCCGTTTGCGGCGCAGGAACCGCTCGTCATACCCCAGCGTGACCCGCCCCGTGGCGAGGCGTGGCCATTGCCCGGCGCGGTGGATCCGGGATGCGGTGGCTTGGGTCATGTCGGGAACGCCTTTCGCAAAATCTTAACCAAGCTGGGTGAGCTTTGAAGATACCGCACCTTAAGAATGAGGATTCCCATGCTGCACTATACCACAGCCGACGAGCTTGCCGAAATCCGGGCCACGATGGCACGTCTTGCCGCGCGCGAAGAGGTCCTGACGCGAACGACCGATGCCCAGCCGCTGGTGCCCGTGTTCCGGCCCGGCTGGCCGATCCAGCGCAGCACCGCGCCGCGGTCGGCCTCGGTCTGGCAGCGGCGCTGATCCCGCGCCTCTGGGACGACCCGCGCGATCAATACAGAAAGTACCGCTGCGCCAGCGGCAGTTCGGTCGCAGGCTCGCAGATCAGCAGTTCTCCATCCGCCCGCACCTCGTAGGTTTCGGGATTCACTTCGATCCGGGGGGTGGCGTGGTTCAGCTTCATGTCGGCCTTGCCGATGGTGCGGGTTCCGCTGACGGCAAGGGTTTCCTTGGCCAGCCCGAGTGTCGCGCCCAGCCCGTCGGCCTGTGCCGCCTGGGAGACGAAACTGACCGATGTCGCATGCCGCGCGCCGCCAAAGGCGCCGAACATGGGACGCGTATAGACCGGTTGCGGCGTGGGGATCGACGCGTTCGGATCGCCCATCTGCGCCACCACGATCATGCCGCCCAGCAGGACCATTTCGGGCTTGGCCCCGAAAAACGCGGGGCTCCACATGACAAGGTCCGCGCGCTTGCCGACCTCGATGCTGCCGATATGGGCCGATATCCCGTGGGTGATCGCCGGGTTGATGGTGTATTTCGCAATATAGCGTTTGACGCGCGCGTTGTCGTTGTCGCCGACCTCCTCGGCCAGACGCCCGCGCTGCTGGCGCATCTTGTGCGCGGTCTGCCAGGTACGGGTGATGACCTCTCCGATGCGGCCCATGGCCTGACTGTCCGAGGAAATCACCGAAAACGCACCCATGTCGTGCAGGATATCCTCGGCAGCGATGGTCTCGCGGCGGATGCGGCTTTCGGCAAAGGCCACATCCTCGGGCACGCGGCGGTCAAGGTGATGGCAGACCATCAGCATGTCGAGATGTTCCTCGATCGTGTTGACGGTGTAGGGCATCGTCGGGTTGGTCGAGGACGGAATCACGTTGGGGCTTGAGACGACCTTGATGATGTCGGGCGCATGACCGCCCCCCGCGCCTTCGGTGTGAAAGGCGTGGATGGTGCGGCCCTTGATCGCCGCCAGGGTATTCTCGACAAAGCCGCTTTCGTTCAGCGTGTCGGTGTGGATCATCACCTGCACGTCCATGTCATCCGCCACGGTCAGGCAGCAGTCGATGGCGGCAGGCGTCGTCCCCCAGTCCTCGTGCAGCTTCAAGGCACAGGCACCGGCATGCACCATCTCCACCAGCGCCTCGGGGCGGCTGGCATTGCCCTTGCCCGACAGCCCGATATTCATCGCGAACCCGTCGAAGGATTGCAGCATGCGCGCCAGATGCCAAGGACCCGGTGTGCAGGTGGTGGCCAATGTGCCATGCGCCGGACCCGACCCGCCGCCCAGCATCGTGGTGATGCCCGAATGCAATGCGTCGTCGATCTGCTGGGGGCAGATGAAATGGATATGCGCATCGAAACCGCCCGCGGTCAGGATGCGCCCTTCGCAGGCGATGATCTCGGTCCCCGGCCCGATGATCAGCGTGACGCCCGGTTGCGTGTCGGGATTGCCCGCCTTGCCGATCCCCGCGATGCGCCCGTCGCGCAGGCCGACATCCGCCTTGTAGATCCCGGTCCAGTCCACGATCAGCGCGTTCGTGATGACGGTGTCCATGGCCCCCCCCGCCCGGCTGATCTGGGATTGCCCCATACCGTCGCGGATCACCTTGCCGCCGCCGAATTTCACCTCTTCGCCATAGGTGGTGAAGTCGCGCTCCACCTCGATGATCAGATCGGTGTCGCCAAGACGAACCCGGTCGCCGGTCGTCGGGCCGTACATGTCGGCATAGGTCGCGCGAGAGATGAGGGCGGGCATCGGGTTCTCCTGTCAGGTCAGCCGGGCGCGCCGGGGCCACGTTTGGCCAGACGCGCGGCATTGGCGCGGGTTTTGGCGCGGACGGGCTTCAACCCGGCCATGGCGACGACGGCCGGTCCGTGTCCAGCCGCCATGGCGCGCGCCATCGCGGCACCCGACTTCATCGCTGCGGTGGATTTTTCGTCCAGCATGCGTTTGTTCTCGCCGGGGGTCACCTTCCACATGCCTGCCATGCCCCAAAGGCGCATCGCGATGACCATGTTGGCTTCGGCCAGCATCATCGAGGACTGGATGGACAGGCGGACCATGTCGGAGGGGGTAATCAAGGGGGGCATCAAATGTCCTTTCACGACGTCCGGGGTCAGAGGTAGCGCGCCGTCACAACGCGCCCATGACCTGGCCGTTAAAGCCGTAGACCACACGCTTGCCCGACAGGGGGACAAGGCGCACTTCGCGCGTCTGGCCGGGCTCGAACCGGACGGCGGTCCCGGCGGCGATATCCAGACGCTGGCCGCGTGCGGCGCTGCGGTCAAAGGACAGGCCGGCATTGGTCTCGGCAAAATGGTAATGGCTTCCGACCTGGATCGGGCGGTCGCCGGTATTGGCAACCAGAAGGACAGTCACCGGCGCCCCCGCGTTCAGGGTGATGTCGCCGGCCACGGCGAACACCTCGCCGGGGGTCATTTGCGCCACCAGGCCAGCCCCAACCCCGCCCCGAGGCCGATCGCCGCGGCAATGATCCAGCCATGTTCGATCCCGTGGGGATGAAAGTGGCTGCCGTCATGGCCGAAAGCGGCTGCGGGCAACATCAGTGCGAAAATGGCGGCGATCAGACGCATCGGGGACCTCATGGCTTAGCGGATGGGGTGGTGGACGGTGACAAGCTTGGTACCATCAGGAAAGGTGGCCTCGACCTGCACGGAATGGATCATCTCCGGGATGCCGGTCATGCACTGGTCGCGGGTGATGACATGGGCGCCGGCCTCCATCAGGTCGGACACGCTGCGCCCGTCGCGGGCACCCTCCACCACGAAATCGGTGATCAGCGCGATCGCTTCGGGGTGGTTCAGCTTGACGCCGCGCGCCAGTCGCCCGCGCGCCACCATGGCCGCAACGCTGACCAGCAGCTTGTCCTTCTCGCGGGGTGTCAGGTTCAAGTCGGTCTCCCTCAGCTTTGCCAGACGCGCGGCAGCGGCGCATCCGACCGCAGCACGGCCAGGGCGCGCAAAATCTGTCGACGCATCGCAAGGGCGTCCGTCGCAAGCATCCGCACGCACAGTTTGCCCGCCAGCGCTGATGCACCTGCCGCCACCCCGGGCTCGTCCAGAATACCCCGCAGAGCGCCCAGCATGTCGGGGTAACGCAGGCCGACGGCCACGATGCTCGCATAGGCGCGCGCCTGTCCCAGCAGGGCCGGGCGATCCGCGCCGATGGTCATGTCGCACAGCGTTGTGGGTTCCAGATGCACCAGGAGGCCGCTGCGGCGGACGATCCTGCGATCCTGAAAATCCACCCGGACCAGCGTTTCCCCCATGGCACGGCGGCCGAGAATGACCGCCTCCAGCAAGAGACAGCTGGCATCGGCATCAAGATCGACGACGGTGTCGCGCGCAACCGCAGATCCCTCGAACAGGATGGTTTCTTGCGGCAGCCAGTCCAGATGTCCACCAGCGCCAATGCGAAAATTGTTCTGCACGCGCGCGCGACCGCTGCTGGCAGCATAGGCACGTTCGGCCGTCTGCGTCGTGGCAACCGCACGCGCAGCCGGTCCGAGATCGACCGCGTAAGTCAACTGATCGCCCCCCGTCAGCCCGCCCGAGGTATTGAGGAACACCACCTCCGGAACGTCGCGGTAGATATGGGGCAAGATCGCCTTGGCCGACCCCTGCTGACGCAAGCGGCCAAGCCGCGTCACGCCGTCCAGTTGCGCGAAACTGACCGAGGCAAGCCCGTGGCTGCGCTGGTGGCGGGGTGCGGTTGCAGATGTCGGCATCACGGCGTCTTTCATGTCAGCCCGACGTGACCAGAGGATTGCGAAGATGGCAACGCCGCGCAAACCACCCGCGCAAGCGCGCGGCATCAAACCCCCGCTTTACGGGGGCTGTCTGCGCTGGCTGCCCAAAATTCAGGCAATTCCTGCGCGGCTCGCTTTCTAGTCCGTCAGCATCGCCGTGATTTCCGCGACCTTTTCGGCCACCAGTGCCACATCGCCGCGCGCCTCGACATTCAGCCGCAGCAAGGGTTCGGTGTTGGACGACCGCAGGTTCAGCCGCCAATCGGCAAATTCCAGGCTGAGCCCGTCCGTCTCGTCGACCAGCACCGCCTGTGGCTGATAGGCCGCGCGCACCCGCGCCACACAAGCCTTGGCGTCGGACACACGGAAATTGATCTCTCCCGATGACGGGAACGCGGCCCGTCTAGCGGCCAGCAGGTCGGCCAGCGAATGGCCCGACCGCCCCATCAGTTCGGCGATCAGGAGCCACGGGATCATGCCGCTGTCACATGCCATGAAATCGCGGAAATAGTGATGCGCCGACATCTCGCCACCGTAGACCGCGCCGGTCTCGCGCAGCGCCTGTTTCAGGAACGCATGGCCGGTTTTCGACTGGTGGGCGACACCGCCGGCACGCGCGACCAGATCACGGGTATTCCAGACGACGCGCGGGTCATGAACGATGACAGCCCCCGGCTCCTTGGCGACAAACACCTCGGCCAGAAGTCCAACGATATATTCCCCGGGCACAAAGGCGCCGGTCTGGTCGAACAGAAAACACCGGTCGAAGTCGCCGTCCCATGCAACCGCGAAATCCGCGCCCTCAGCCACGGCCGCATGGGCCGTCACCGGCTGGTTTTCGGGCAAAAGCGGGTTGGGAATGCCGTTGGGAAAGCTGCCGTCGGGATCGTGGTGCATGCGCGAAAAGCGCAGCGGCGCCCCTCTTTGGGAAAGCGCATCGGCGATGGCGTCAAAGGTCGGGCCCGCCGTGCCATTGCCCGCGTTGACAAGGATATGGAGCGGGCGCAGGGCAGCAACATCCACAAAGGACAGCACCCGGTCGACATAGGCCGCGCGCGTCGTCGCATCCTGCCGCAGGGTGCCATCGGTGCGTACGGGCGCGAATGCCTGAGATTCGGCCAGCGCCTTGACTGCGGCCATGTCGGTTGCGGGATCAAGGGGTGCCGAGCCTGCCTTGACCATCTTCATCCCGTTGTAATCCATCGGATTGTGGGACGCCGTCACCTCGATCCCGCCATCGGCGGACAGCTGGGTTGTGGCGAAATACATCTCTTCGGTGCCGCAAAGCCCCAGATCGATCACGTCGCAACCAGCGGCAAGCAGCCCCTCGATCACCGCACCCGCCAGCTCATCCGAACTTGCACGGCAATCGCGGCCCACCACGACGCGCTTTGCACCCAGGCTTTGCGCAAAGGCGCGCCCGATCCTGCGGGCGATCGCGGGGTTCAACTCGTCGCCGAGTTTTCCACGAATGTCATAGGCTTTGAAACAGGTCAGGGTCATCGGGCACATACCTTGGTGAACTTTGTCCCGCACACGTCTAGACGACCAGAACCCATGCTGCAAAGGGGGGAGATGTCGAGCGTCAGCGCTGATGCGCACCGTAATACAGTCCGACGACATGTTCCGCCTCGGCAAAAAAGAGCCATCTCGCGGCAAAGGCGCCGACAAGATGGCTGGCCGCGGCCAGTGCGATGGGCGGCCAGCCGTGACGGAAAGACACAAGCAGGATCGCGGGAAGAACGCCCGCAAGGAGGACGGCCAGCATCCGCAGCTTTCGGGCATGCTTGCGCCCGACGACGTGGATCATCTCGCGGGTCAGATAGTTGCCGCCGGTATGTGGCAGCTCGAACACCGCCGTGCTGCCGATGCGGTCCAGTCCCGTCGCCTGTCCAAGCGTGATCCCGGCGCGCGCGAACTGCCCGTCGCCAACCTGCCAGACCGCCACGAGAACCAGCGCCAGGGCCACCGACAGGATCGCGCCCGCGACATGCTGGCCCGACAGGATTGCGCCGCCTGTCACTGCAAATGTCACGAACATCACCGGTGTCAGCCAGTGGTGCCAGCGCGGCACCGCCCTGATCTGGGTGTAGATCATCGCGGTCGTGAAGACGGTGAACAGCGCAAGCACAGCGCCCAGCAGACCGAGCGCGCGCGGCCAGCCCAGTCCCAGCCAATCCGACAAGGCGACGGGCGACAGGATGACCAGTGCCGCGACCGACGCCCAGGCCTCGCGGCTGAGCCAGCTGGTGCGCCACTGCGAGAAGGCCTTGACCGCGTTCTTGGGGTTCCCGAGGTGAAAGGTGGCAGCCATCAGGCCGACGATGGCCAGTCCGTAGCCCAGGCCCCACCACGCAAAGGCAAGCCAGCCCTCAGGCGCGACCACTCCCGCGCCCAGACAGGCCAGCAACCCGAATCCCATTCCCGACAGCACGGAAAAGATGATGACGGACGGCGCGGGGTTCATTCAGAGCTTTCCCAACATCTTGTCGAGCCAGCCCGCAAAGCCGGTGGCCTTGATGTCCAGCAGCGGTGCCAGCAGGCTGGCCTGATCGGGGCGGTCCTTCTTGCGCGGCGGCAGGTATTTGTTGGTCGGACGCGTGCCCATGTCCGGCATCAGGTCATAGCCGCCACGTCTGGCCACCAGCTGCGAGACCGCGCTGTCGGGGTCGCCAAGGTCGCCGAAATGGCGTGCGCCGGTCGGACAGGTGCGCACACAGGCCGGTTCGCGGTCCACTTCCGGCAGGTTTTCGTTGTAGATGCGGTCAACGCAAAGGGTGCATTTCTTCATCACGCCCGCATCGGCGTCCATTTCCCGCGCGCCATACGGACAGGCCCAGGCACAAAGCCCGCACCCCATGCAGGCGTCCTCATTGACCAGCACGATGCCGTCTTCCTCGCGCTTGTAGCTGGCACCCGTGGGGCAGACGGTCACGCATGGCGCATCCTCGCAATGCAGGCAGGATCGCGGGAAATTGATGGTTTGCGCATAGCCCTCAACGGGTTGCACTGCATAGCTGTGCACGCGGTTGAGAAAGGTTCCCGACGGGTCCGCACCGTAGGGGTTCTGATCGGACAAGGGCGCGCCGTATCCCTGATCATTCCAGCCCTTGCAGGCGGTGACGCAGGCATGGCAGCCCACGCAAGTATCAAGGTCGATGACGAGGCCCAGCTTGACGGTTGACGGCGGCGGCAGGGCGGTCATCGGTGATCCCCCTTGGGTACAACCCTCGGGATCGGCGGAAATGCCGGATCGGAATGATCTCGCGGCCCCACGCGTTCGATCCGTACCTTGAGGTCGAACCACGCGGCCTGTCCCGTCACCGGATCAGAGTTCGAATAGCGATGCCCGTTCCCCTGTTCGGGCAAAAGCTCCGAGATCAGGTGGTTGAGAAGGAACCCTTCGACCGCCTCGGGCGCGGCCTCGTCCAGCGCCCAGGCGCCCTTGCGCTTGCCGATGGCGTTCCAGGTCCAGACGGTATTGTCGTTCAGCGCCGCCATATGCGCCACCGGGACGGTGATCG
>JANPKV010000030.1:0-4042 GCA_031426185.1 Rhodobacterales bacterium
TGGGAAAACATTGCAAAAGAACTCGGCAGCCAGACGGTCGCGGGCAAGCGCGTTGCGCTTTCGCCCTGGGGCGTCTGCCTGGCCAGACTGGTTTGAGGGAGGGACAAGATGGCTGATCTGCTTTTGAAGGATGTCGAAAAAGCCTATGGCGAGGTCAAGGTCCTCAAGGACATCAACCTCGACATCAAGACGGGCGAACTGATCGTCTTTGTCGGGCCGTCTGGCTGCGGCAAGTCGACATTGCTGCGCATGATCGCGGGGCTGGAGCGGATCACGGGGGGTGATTTCTCCATCGACGGGGTGCGGATGAACGACGTGCCGCCCGCCCAGCGCGGCATCGCGATGGTGTTCCAGTCCTACGCGCTTTATCCGCATATGACGGTACGCGACAACATGTCCTTTGCGCTGAAGATCGCCAAGAAATCGGATGCCGAAATCAAGGCCGCGGTCGACAAGGCGGCAAAGATCCTGCAGCTGACGCCCTATCTGGACCGTCTGCCCAAGGCGTTGTCGGGTGGCCAGCGCCAGCGGGTCGCCATCGGGCGGTCCATCGTGCGCGATCCCAAGGTCTATCTCTTTGACGAACCGCTGTCGAACCTGGATGCGGCGCTGCGCGTGGCGACCCGGATCGAGATTGCCCAGCTGAAAGAGGCGATGCCGAATTCGACCATGGTTTATGTGACCCATGACCAGGTCGAGGCGATGACGCTGGCCACGCGGATCGTCGTTCTGGCCGGCGGCGGGATCAGCCAGGTCGGCAGCCCCCTGGAGCTTTATGAGCGCCCCAAGAACGAATTCGTGGCCCAGTTCATCGGCAGCCCGGCGATGAACCTGATGTCGGGTGTCATCACCGAGACGGGGGCCAGGACCGTGGTCAAGCTGGACAATGGCGGCGTTGCCACGTCGACGGTGCCGACCATGGCGGCGGACAAGGGCTTGAAGGTGCGCATTGGCGTGCGGCCCGAGGACCTGCTGGAAATCGGTGGGCCGGCCGGGAACGAGCCGATCTTTACCGGCGAGGTCGAAATCACCGAAGCTTTGGGCGAGGTGACGCTGCTCTATTTCCGCAAGCAGGGCGATGCGGCGGCGGTTGTGGGCAAACTGCCCGGCATCCGTCCCGAACTGCGCCACAAGACCGTCAGCCTGACCGCATATCCCGAAAAGGTGCATGTCTTCGCGAACGGGATTTCGCTGCTGCATCGCTGAGGAGGCTTTGGGGCGGGCGCGCTGCCGCCCCAGGCACCACCCTGGAACCCGTCACGGGCGACGAGGGGGTGCGTGCCCTTGTGCTGACATGCGGGGGCTAGAAATTCTCGAGGATCATCCAGAGCGCCAGCCAGATGACCGACATCCCCCCTGCCGCCAGCACAGGCACCCAAAGGGTGATCCGTGGGGCAGGGGCGATGGGTCTGAGGTCAGAGGCCGTCTTCATGTCCATCATTAAGCGCGCGGAAACCTTTCCCTGACGTTAATGCCGTCATGTTCGATCACGCCCCCGATACGGATGTCCTGCTGCCCTTTGCGCAATCGGCGCCTTACGCCCAGGCGGCGCGCGCCTGCGGGGCGAACGTCTTTACCGCCGACCTGGGGATCGGACAGGCGCAAGTGGTCCAGCGCGGGCGGTTGCGCCTGATCAGCCGGGGGCCCGTCTGGGATGTGGTCGCCTCGCACCGCGCGCAGACCCTTGCGCTGCGGCGGTTTGCGCGCTGGCCAGGCGTGACGCTTGCCACGCCCGAAGCCGCGATGGCGGGTTTCGGGCTGATCCCCCTCGTCACGCCGATGCATCACGCGGTCTGGGATCTGGCCGGCGATCCCCGCGCCCGGATGGCGGGGAAATGGCGCAATCGTCTGACCTCGGGCGAGCGTGGGGGCATTCGTTGCGTTCCGGGCGACCGGACCACGCTGGCGCATCTGGTGGCCGAGGACGCCGCCAAAAGCCGCGCGCGGGGCTATCGCGGGCACGGTGCTGCGTTCACCTATGCCTTGGCGGACGACAGCCTGCGGCTGTGGCAATGGCGCGTCGGTGGACAGATCGCCGCCGCGATGGCCTTCGTGGTGCATGGCAGTTCCGCCAGCTATCACCTGTCCTGGGCAGGACCGGAGGCGCGCAAGCGGGCGGTGCACAACGTGATGCTGTGGCAGGCGGCGACGGCCCTGCGCGCTGAGGGGGTGCGGTGGCTCGATCTCGGCTCGGTCAATGACGAAGACGCGCCGGGCCTGGCCGCGTTCAAGCTTGGCACAGGTGCGGCCTCGCGGCGGCTGGGTCCGACCTTGCTGGTGGTGCCGGGCTGACGCACCAGGCCTGGACGGGGCTTGGCAAGGGCCGGATTGCGCGGCAGGGTGCGCACAATGGAAAGGGTCCCCACCATGCCAAACCTGTCCCCCGACACCGTCCTTGCCTACCAACGCGACGGCGCGGTGCTGATCAAGGGTCTTTGGGCCGACTGGGTCGACGATCTGCGCGCCGGGGTGGCGCGCAACATGGCCGAGCCCAGCCCCGGCGTCATGGCGACCCTGAAACCCGGTGAGCCGGGCAGTTTCTTCGACGACTATTGCAACTGGCGACGCATCCCGGAATTCGAGCATGTGATCCGCCGCTCGGACGCCGCTGCGGTGGCCGGCCAGTTGATGGGCTGCGACCGGGTGCAGCTTTTCCACGACCATGTCCTGGTAAAGGAGCCAGGCACCGCCAAGCCGACGCCCTGGCACACCGACGGCCCGTATTACTTTGTCGAGGGGCGCCAGACGGTCTCGTTCTGGTCGCCGCTCGACCCGGTGCGCGAGGCGTCCCTGCGCTGCGTCGCGGGCAGTCATCTCTGGCCAAAGGACGTGCTGCCGACCCGCTGGGTCAGCGAGACCAGCTTTTATCCCGATCCCTCCGCCTATATGCCCATCCCGGACCCCGAGGCCGAGGGGATGCAAATCCTGGAATGGGAGATGGAGCCGGGTGATGCCGTCGCCTTCCATTTCCGCACCCTGCACGGCGCGCGCGGCAACCTCGCGGCGACCCGGCGCAGGGCGTTTTCGCTGCGGCTGGTGGGCGAAGATGCGCGCTATGTGGCGCGGCCCGGCCCAACCTCGCCGCCTTTCCCGGGGCATGGAATGCACGCGGGTGAGCGGTTGCGCGAAGACTGGTTTCCGGTCCTGCAGGGATGACCGACGCGGCCCCGTCAATGGCCCAGGCTGGCAGGTCGGGGCTGCAGGTGCTGGTCACGGGTCTATTGTCGCTTGCGGTTGCTTACCGGCAGGGGCAGGTGGTCTTTGACATCCCGCCCATGCGCGGCGAATTGTTGGCGTTCATTGCCGTCCTGCTTTGGGTGGCCTGCGGTTTCGTGCGCGTCTGGCGGTCAGGGGCAAGTCCGGCAAGCCGGATCGAATGGGTGTTGGGCGGCGGGCTGGTGGGGGTGTTGCTGGGTCCACATGTCCCGTCACTGGCCACGTTGTTCGGGGTTGCAACGGCAGTATTTGCAGTGGTTCAGATCGCGATGGCGCCGCGCGAGGGGATCCAGGCCTTGCGGACAATGATCACCGCGCGTCCCGCCTTGATCCTGGCGGCAGGTGCGCTCCTTGCATTTGCCATGGGGGGCGGGTCGGATTGGCTTGGCTTGGCCTTTCTGGTTCTGGCAGGGTGTCTGATGGCCTGGCAGTCCGGCCGCCACCTGTGGCTGTGGTCCGAAGGCCTGGCCCCGGTCAGATAAGCAACACCGAAGGGCCGCTCGCTGGCAAGGCAGCTGCCGCCGCAGGCCGACCGGCCGCGCGCAGCGGTCGAACGCCACATGCCAGCCTGCTGCCAGCGTCTCGGTTGAGGTGCCGATGGACTTCGCAATGAAACTGCATTTCTGCACCCACTGACCATGACGCGCAGGCAGTGACCACAATCGGCACGGTGGCCCGTCCTCTCCAAGCGCAAGATAGGGGATTTGGACTTGCCAACCGGGCGCGCGCGTGAAACAGGGAACCGCCAAACGAACCCTCCCAAGGAGACCCCCATGGAGATTCGCGAGGCCCTGACCTTTGATGATGTCCTGCTTGTTCCGGCCGC
>JANPKV010000031.1:0-9805 GCA_031426185.1 Rhodobacterales bacterium
GGCGATGGGTTCGTCGCAGACGATGAATTTGGGGTTCAGGGCAAGTGCGCGGGCGATGCCGATGCGCTGGCGCTGACCGCCGGAAAATTCATGCGGAAAGCGGTTGGCAAAGCGGCGGTTCAGCCCGACCGCATCCATCAACTCGTGGACGCGCGCCATTTTCTGGTCGGCACCCCATCTGGTGTGTTCGTCCAGCGGCTCCGAGATGATCTGCGACAGCGTCATGCGGGGGTTGAGGCTGGCTTGCGGGTCCTGAAAGACCATCTGCATGGTTGGACGCTTGCGGCGCAGCGCCTCTGGCGTGAGGTCGGCAATGTTTTCGCCGTCGATCACCACGGACCCGGCGGTCGGATCGTATAGGCGGATCAAGGCCCGCCCCACGGTCGATTTTCCGCACCCGCTTTCGCCCACCAGCCCCAGCGTCTCCCCTTCGCGGATGTCAAAGCTGACGCCGTCCACGGCCTTGATCGCCCCGGTCTGACGCCGCAAAATCCCGGTATAGATCGGAAAGTGCATCTTGAGATCGCGGACTTCGACAAGATTGCGGGCCGGGGTGGCGTCAAGCATGTGCCGCCTCCACGGCCGGGGCCGTCCAGTGGCAGGCGACATCATGACCCTGGCCGATCGGCAGGCCGTCGATGGCGCGGCGTGGCGGGTTTACCCGGTCGCAGGGGTCAAAGCGATGGCTGCAGCGATCACGGAACGGGCAGGCGTCGGGGGCGGCGGTCAGGATCGGCGGTTGGCCTTCGATCACGCGCAACCGCGTCTCGCGCGGGCCGGACATCGCTGGGATGGTTTTCAATAGCGCGCGGGTATAGGGGTGCTGGGGGTTGGCGAACAAGTCGCGCACCGGGCCGTGTTCCACCACCTGGCCTGCATACATCACCAGCACACGGTCGGCGATGCCCGCGATCACGCCCAGATCATGTGTGATCCAGATGATCGCCATGCCCAGTTTCTGGCGAAGATCCTTCACCAGTTCCAGAATTTGCGCCTGGATCGTCACGTCAAGGGCGGTGGTCGGCTCATCTGCGATCAGCACATCCGGGTCGCAGGCGAGCGCGATGGCAATCATCACGCGCTGCCGCATGCCGCCGGAAAACTGGTGCGGATAGGCATCCAGACGATTGCGCGCGTCGGGAATGCCGACCAGTTCCAAGAGTTCTGCGGCCCGGATGCGCGCCTGCGCCTTGGTCATCCCCATATGTTCAATGAGCGGCTCGCAAATCTGGAACCCGACCGTAAAGACCGGGTTCAACGAGGTCATCGGGTCCTGAAAGACAAAGCCGACCTTGGCCCCGCGCACTTCGCGCAGGTCTTCGGCATCCAGCTGCAGCACGTCGCGACCCGATAACAGCACCTGTCCCTGACGAATATCTGCGGGCGGGGACGGCAAGAGCCGGATCAGCGACATCATCGTCACCGACTTGCCCGACCCGCTTTCGCCAACGACGCCCAGAAGCTCGCCCCGGTTAAGGTGAAAGCTGACCGAGTTGACCGCGTGGATTTCGCCGCCGCGGGTGCGAAAGACTGTTTTCAGTTCCCTGACGTCAAGGACGGTGTCGCCCCCATCGGGCATGCAGGTCTCCCCGAAGAATTGTTTTTCTTGGTTATCCCGATGCGACGTCACCCGCTCGGATGTGTGGCAAAGTGTCAGTTATTTTCCATCATCCCGCAAGGCGGATTGTAACTGTGACGATGCGTCACAAGACATGCCGAGGTCGCACCGGGGTTCCGCAGCAGCGATGTCCCTGGTCAATGGCAGGGTCCGCGAGGTGCTTGTACTTGCTGGCCTACCGCTGCAGTTTGCATCGGTCAGGTCCTTTCGCCCGGATTGGCAGGCGCGAATACCCCAAGGGAGAACATGGTGAAGAAACTTCAGACCCAAGGGGTCCATCACATCACGCTGGTGGGCGCCGACCGCCAGACCAGCATCGACTTTTGGGAGGGTGTGCTTGGCATGCCCTTCATCTTTGACCAGCCCAACCTCGACCGACCCGAAGAGGGCCATCTGTATTTCGATCCGGGCGACGGCCGCCTGATCACGATCTTCACCAATGAATCCCGCAAACCGACCGGCCAGCGCACGCCGACCGTGGCGGGCGCGGTGCACCACGTGGCATTTGCTGTGTCGCTTGCGACATTTCGGCAGGCGGCGGCCCGGTTGACGGCGCGCGGCATTGCGGTGGATGGCCCGAAGGATCGCGGGTTCATGGATTCGATCTACTTTCAGGACCCGCTCGGTCTGACGATCGAGCTTGCCTGCTACAAGTTCGAGCCTCCCTTTGGCTGCAGCCATGCCGACGTGATGATCGCGGCGCACCGCTTGCGCGTGGCACGCGGCGACCATCATATCGGAGAAGAGCATCTGGCCGATGCCATCGAAGGGCTGGTGGCCGACCGGCAGCAGTCGCTGTCAACCGACCGTGGGGCCAAGAACCCGTTCGGCCGCTAGCATGATGCCGCAAGGAGGGCGCGCCATGCCGGCGAACAATGAGGTGCAATCCATGACCGACCACCTGACACCGCGCCAGATCCTGTCGCATCTGGTCGGATTTGCGACCATCAGCCAGGGATCGAACCTGGATCTGGTCGACTGGCTGGAGGGCTATCTGGCCGGCCACGGCATCGTCACGCACCGGCAATGGAACGCGGACCGCACCAAGGCGGCACTTCTGGCGCATGCAGGACCGATGGTTCCGGGCGCCGTCGTGCTGTCGGGCCATTCGGACGTGGTTCCCGTCGAGGGTCAGGCGTGGACGTCCGACCCATGGACCCTGACCGAGCGGGACGGTCGGCTTTACGGGCGCGGGACCTGCGACATGAAGGGCTATGTGGCGCTGGCGGTCTGGGCACTGGTCGAAGCACAGCGGCAAGGTGTTTTGCGGCCCGTGCAATTGGCTTTGAGCTATGACGAGGAACTTGGCTGCACCGGCGCGCCGCCGATGATCGAGACGCTTGGCCAGATATTCGCGGTGGGCAACGTCGCCCTGATCGGCGAGCCGTCGGACATGAAGGTGATCACCGGCCACAAGGGTGGCACCGGCTTTCATGTGCATGTGAAGGGGTTTGAGGTGCATTCCAGCCTGTTGCCTTACGGCGTCAGCGCGATCATGGAAGGCGCGCGGCTGATCTCGTGGGTCAATGACCAGAACGCCGCCATCCAGTCCGTGCCGCCAAGCCCGGTCGCGGCGATGTTCGATCCCCCCTTCACGACGCTGCATGTCGGCATGATCTCCGGCGGAACGGCGCATAACATCACCGCGGCCGACTGCCGCTTTGCGATCGAGACTCGGGTCGTGCCGGATGACGATCCGAAGGCGCGGGCGGGGTCGATCAAGGCAGCGGCGATGCGCCTTGACGCGGCATTGAAGGCAAGGCGTCCCGAGGCGGGCGTCATGCTGGAGCAGTTCTTTGGCGTGCCGCCCCTCGTGCCGGAAACGGCGGGCGCTGCCGAGGCGATCGCCCGCGCGCTGACCGGCGACAATGCGACGGGCGTCGTCAGTTACGGCACCGAGGCGGGGCATTTTCAGGCGGCAGGCTATTCGGCGGTCGTCTGTGGGCCAGGGTCCATCGCGCAAGCGCACCAGCCGGATGAATTCATCGAACTGGCACAGTTCGAGGCGGGCCATGCCTTCATGCAACGGCTCGTCGACACATTGGCATGAGCGGTCGTGCAGCGTGGCTTCGGCTCGCTTGTGGGCCGTCTTGACGCGTCACGCGCGGCCTGTCTGGCCGGTCAAAGCCTTTACATGGCGCCACGGGCGCGATAGCCCGCGCGGTCTTGGCTTTGCATGGGACGCGCATGACCCTGACCCGCAATCCGTCCCTCGCGTGCGGCATCGATTTCGGCACGTCGAACACCACCGTATCGGTCTTTGACGCTGCCGGTGCGCGCCTTTTGCCGCTGGAAGATGGCTCGGTCACGCTGCCGTCTGCGGTGTTTTTCGAGTCCGACACGACGGCGGCCGAATTCGGGCGTGCTGCCGTAGCCGCCTATATTCGGGGCGATGACGGGCGGCTGATGCGGGGGCTGAAAAGCACGCTGGGATCATCGCTGATCCACGAGAAAACCAAGGTCGGCGCGCGCGTCCTGTCGTTTCGCGACATCGTGGCGCGGTATTTCGGCCATCTGCGCAGCTGTCTGGATGCCGAAACGGGCGGCGGGGTGAGCCGCGTCGTGCTGGGGCGCCCGGTGCATTTCGTCGATGGCGACCCGGCGGGTGACCGTGCCGCACAAGACGTGCTGGAAGACATCGCCCGGGCCCACGGCTTTCGCGAGGTGGCATTCCAGTATGAACCAATCGCGGCGGCCCTGCATTACGAACAGGGCATTGCCCATGAAGAACTGGTACTGATCGTCGACATCGGCGGCGGCACCTCGGACTTTTCCATCGTGCGGGTAGGCCCCTGGCAGGCACAGGCGGCGGATCGCAGCGCCGATATTCTGGCCAATGACGGCATACGCCTGGGCGGCACCGATTTCGACCGGCTGTTGTCGCTGACCGAGGTGATGCCGCATCTCGGTCTGGGATCGACCACGGGGCAGGGCAAGGCGCTGATGCCAAAGCATTACTATCTTGACCTGGCGACCTGGCACCGCATCAACATGCTCTATTCCGGCAAGACGGCCAGCGATCTGAAAGCGCTGGCCCAGATGGCGGACCGACCCGACCTGATCGCCCGCATGATCAAGGTCGTGGCCGCACGGCAGGGGCATGCGCTGGCAATGGCAGTGGAGGCGGCCAAGATCGACCTGTCCGAACGCGATCTTGCGCGGCTGCAGATCTCGGCGCTGACGGGCGGGCCGAACCCGCTGGCCCGGCGCGATAGCTTTGAGACGGCAATTGCCCCGGGGCTGGCGCGGATATCGGGCAAATTGACCGACGTGCTGGGGCAGGCGGGCCTTGCGCCCGACCGGATCGGCACGGTCTTTCTGACCGGTGGGTCCGCGGGGTTGGCTGCGCTCCGGCAGCTGGTGGCGTCAACTCTGCCCGGTGTACGGATCGCCACGGGCGACATGCTGGGATCGGTCGGCACCGGTCTGGCGCTGGAGGCCGCGCGGCGGTTTCGCTAGTCCAGCCGCTGGCTGACGCCCGCATGCCCGGCCCATTGCGGCAGGCCGTCGGTGATGGTGAACCAGGGTGCCTTGTCGGCGCCAAAGATGTGGTGATCGGGCAAACGCTGCGGCGCGCCGGCAAGCGTGCCATAGGCGACATGGGCATAAGCCCCGCCCCGGACGACGGAATAGAGCAGCGACCCGCACAGCCCGCAATGGATGTCGCATGCATCGGCCTTGCCATAGGTCAGCACGTCTTCGGCCCCGCGCGTCAGCCTGAGCTGGTCGATCGCTATTCCGCCCATCGGTTTGAAGGCCGATCCGGTGGTGCGGCGGCATTGGCCGCAATGGCACATCATGGCATATTCAAAGGCGTCCGCGACGGCATAGGCCACGGTTCCGCACAGGCATTCGCCCGTCAGCGTCCGGTTCGGGTCCGTCATGGGCTGGCTCCGCGCGCAGGGGGGGCATTGCGCCCCGCCCTGAATTGGACCAGCATTGGTCCTTCGTTTCAAGGACCAATCCCATGCCCGTCAAGAATCGCTTTGCCGAAATGCTGCCCGAAATCACCGCGTGGCGGCAGGATTTCCATGCCCATCCGGAACTGCTGTTCGACACGCACCGCACCGCCGCGCGCGTCGCCGAACTGCTGCGGTCGTTCGGCTGCGACGAGGTCACGACCGGCATCGGGCGGACGGGCGTCGTGGGCGTGATCAAGGGGCGGACGGATAGCAAGGGCCGGGTCGTCGGCCTGCGGGCCGACATGGACGCGCTGCCGATCACCGAGACGACGGGCCTGCCATTTGCCTCCACCGTCCCGGGAAAGATGCATGCCTGCGGCCATGACGGGCACACCGCGATGTTGCTTGGGGCGGCGAAATACCTGGCCGAGACGCGGAACTTCGACGGCACCGCCGTGGTCATCTTTCAGCCCGCCGAAGAGGGCGGCGGCGGCGGGCGCGAGATGGTGGCCGACGGCATGATGACGCGCTGGGGCATCGACGAGGTCTACGGGATGCACAACTGGCCGGGCCTTCCGGTCGGTGAGTTCGCCATCCGTCCGGGGGCGACGATGGCCGCCGCAGATCACATCGACATCACGGTCACGGGCAGGGGTGGGCATGCCGCCAACCCGCATGAATGCGTCGATACCACGATGGTTTCGGCCCAGATCATCGTGGCGCTGCAAACCATCGCGTCGCGCAATGTGGACCCCTTGGCCTGTGTCGTCGTGTCGGTCTGCACGGTGCAGACCGACAGCTCCGCGCGCAACGTGATCCCGCAGGTGGTCAAGATGTCGGGCACCGTTCGCACCATGGACCCAGCCGTACAGGACCAGACCGAGCGGCGCATCGGCGAGATCGTGTCAGGCGTCGCGCGTGCCTTTGGCGCCGAGGCAGAGGTCGTCTACACCCGCAACTATCCCGCAACCGTCAACTCCGAGGCCAATACCCGCTACGCGGTGGAGGTCGCACATGCGGTGTCCGGCAAGGTCGATCCGATGTACCCCCCCAGCATGGGTGCCGAAGATTTCAGCTTCATGCTGAACGAACGACCCGGCGCCTATATCTTTCTTGGCAACGGCGACAGCGCCAGTGTCCATCACCCCGCCTACACATTCGATGACAGCGCCATCCCTTACGGCGCAAGCTGGTATGCCGGCATGGTCGAAGCGCGGATGCCGGTGGCCTGAAGGGGTGTCATTCGGCCTGCAGCAGCGGGGCCGGATCGTATCGGCCCACAAGATGCGGCGGGGCGGATTGCGCCAGATCGGTCAGCGTCCGGCGGATGCTGGTGCGACCGTGATCTTCAAGCATTTCAAAGGGTCCCCGCGGAAAGTTCAGACCTAGTCTGATCGCCGTATCGATGTCCTGTGCGGTCGGGCCACCAGCGGCCAACAGCCATGCCGCCTCGTTCACCAGTGCGGCTTCGATCCGCAGGACGATCGCCTTGGCATCTGGGGGCGCGGGGTTGGCGGGGTGGGGATGCAGGAACCCGCGCCCCGATTTACGCCCCAGATGGCCGGACTGGACCTGACGGCGCAGGGCGGCAAAGGGGAAATAGCGCGGGTGCCGGTCAAGTGCGTGGTAGATCACCTCGGTCGCGGCCAGATTGATGTCGCTGCCGATCAGGTCGATCAGCGCGAAAGGTCCCAAACGGTATCCCGCCGCCAGCATGGCGCCGTCGATGTCGGCGGCACTGCGTCCCTCTTCCAGCAAGGCCAGCGCTTCGCCGTAATAGGGCCGCGCGCAGCGGTTGACGACAAAGCCGGGGATGTCGGGGCAGGCAATCACCGTCTTTCCGGCCGCTTCGGTCACCTGGCGTGCCAGCGCTGCCGCTGCGGGGTTCGTTTTTGGATGGCTGATCAGTTCCACAAGGCGCATCGCGGTCGGCGGATTGAAGAAATGCAGGCCGACCAGACGTTCGGGATGCACCAGTGGCGAGCCAAGATCGCCGACGCCAAGCGAAGAGGTGTTGGTGGCAAGGACTGCGCGCGGCGAAAGGGTGTGTTCCAATTGGAGCAACAATGCCGTCTTGGCGTCCTTTGCCTCGATGATGGCCTCGATGGCAAGGTCGGCGGTGGCCAGACCGGCAAGATCCGGGACCACGCTCAGCCGTCCCAGGATCGCCTCTTGTTCGGCCGGTGTCATCTTGCCTGCGGAGACACGCAGAGCCAGGGCCTCAGCCAGACGCTTTGGCGCTGCGGTACGCGCGTGGTCGCTTGCATCCGTGGCCAGGACCGCAAAGCCGGCCGTCGCATAGACCTGCGCGATCCCCAAACCCATCGCGCCCAATCCGATCACGGCGATTGTCGTCATTGCCCCTTGAACTCGGGCTTGCGGCGTTCGCGGTAGGCGCGGATGCCCTCGGCCTTGTCCGCACTGTCCAGCAACGCCTCGAACCCGGCGCGTTCGTCCTTGAAGGCCAGCCGGGCCTCGGTCCCGTTCACCAGCGCGCGTTTTGCGGCATTGAGCGCAAGCGGCGCGCGCGCGGCAAGGCGTGCGGCAAGGATTTCGGCCTCTTCGACGGCGGAACCGGGGACGCGGTAGGCACTCAGGCCCCAGGCTTCGGCCTGTGCGGCATCGATGATCTCGCCCGTCAGGACCATGCGCGCCGCCCGCGCCGGACCGATCCGCGCCATCAACCGCTGACCACCGCCGGCCCCCGGGATGAGGCCAAGGTTGCCCTCGGGCAGGCCCAGCCTTGCGGTGCCGCCGACGACCAGCAAATCCGCCATCAGCGCCAGTTCCAGACCACCACCAAGTGCGAATCCGTCAACCGCCGCGATCAGGGGTTTGGGAAACGCCCGGATCGACGACCATGCCGCATTGCGGGGATCATGGATCGCCTGGTCACGGGTCTTGACCTCGATCTCGGTAATATCGGCGCCTGCGGCGAAGTTGCCCGCCGCGCCGCAGATCATCACCGCGTGGCAGGATCGGTTGGCCGCAAGCCAGTCAAGCGTTGCCGCAACCGCGGACAAAAGCTCGGTGTTCAGCGCATTGGTCGCCTCGGGACGATTTAGCGTCAGACGCGACCAGTTGGCAAAATGATCAACCAAAAGGATTTCCATCCGCGCATCTTGCCCCGAACGCGCATGATTTCAAGCCATAAATTTCAAGCTTGAAATTGTTTTGCCGCAGTGTCACGCTGAGACAAATTCTGGAGCGATGGATGAATATTCTCTGCCTTGGGGGCGGGCCTGCGGGTCTGTACTTTGCGATCTCGATGAAGCTGCGGGACGCGTCGCATCGCGTGACGGTGCTGGAGCGCAACCGGGCCAACGACACGTTCGGCTGGGGGGTGGTGCTGTCGGATGACGCGCTGGGCAAGATGCAGCGCAATGACCCGGTCAGCACCGATGCAATCCGGGCGGAGTTCTCCTACTGGGACGACATCGCGGTTGTCCATGACGGCGTGCGGACGGTGTCTGGCGGGCATGGATTTGCGGGGATCGGGCGGAAGAAACTGCTGATCCTGCTGCAGGCAAGGGCGCGTGAGCTGGGCGTGGACCTGCAGTTCGAGACGGAGTTCAAGACGGCCGAGGAATACCGGCGCGAATACGATCTGGTGGTGGCGACGGATGGGCTGAATTCCGTCGTCCGGCGGGAATACGAAGACGTGTTCCAGCCCGATATCGACACGCGGAAATGCAAGTTCGTCTGGCTTGGCACGCACGCGAAATTCGACGATGCCTTCACGTTCATCTTCGAGAAGACCGCGCATGGCTGGGTCTGGGCGCATGTCTACCAGTTCGACAAGGAGACCGCGACCTTCATCGTGGAATGCCTGCCGGACACCTGGGAGGCGTGGGGTTTCCCCGACATGACCAAGGAAGAAACCGTCGAGACCTGCCGCAAGATATTCGCGGCGCATCTGGGCGGGCATGACCTGATGTCGAACGCGGCACACCTGCGCGGCTCGGCGGTCTGGATGCAGTTCCCGCGCGTGATCTGCCAGAAATGGTATCACGAGAATGTCGTGCTGATGGGCGATGCAGCGGCGACGGGGCATTTCTCGATCGGGTCGGGAACGCGGCTGGCGCTGGATTCGGCGATTGCGCTGGCGGATTATCTGCACAGCGAGCTGACGATGGAAGCGGCTTTCGAGCGCTATCAGGAAGAGCGTCGGGTCGAGGTGTTGCGGCTGCAATCGGCGGCGCGCAACAGCCTTGAATGGTTCGAGGAGGTGGAGCGCTATCTGGGCATGCCTCCCGTGCAGTTCGCCTATTCGCTGCTGACCCGC
>JANPKV010000032.1:0-10763 GCA_031426185.1 Rhodobacterales bacterium
CGATAGTGATTACGTCCAGCGTCTTCATGGCACCGCTTCCCGTCATTGTGACATCCCGGAACCATCCTGCGCGATCTGGGGAAATCTGTTTTGGAATAAATATTCCAAAAAATGGAAGAAAGAAAGCGGCATTTTCAGCGCTGTGCCGCCTTGGTACCGGCGGCGTCGGAGCCGACTGCCACCGCAAGCGCAAGCGACAAGGCCCAGGTCGCCGAAAGCGACCGGAACGCGCCGAAATCCACCTCGGGAACCGAAAGGGAAACGGTCGCCAGTCGCGCCAGCGGCGATGCGCCGTGATCGGTGATGGCGGCGATGGGCAACTCCGCCTGCTTTGCTGCCTCCACCAGCGACAGGGTTTCCGGCGCGTAGGGGGCAAAGCTGATGGCCAAGAGGGCATCCCCCCGCCGCAACGCGCCAAGATGATCTAGCCGCCCGACGCCGTCATGCAAAATGCAGGGAACCGACATCTTTTCAAAGACGTAAGCCAGGTAAGCCGCAACCGGAAACGCCCGCCGGGCACCGATCACATGGATGGTATCCGCGTGGGTCAGCAGATCCACGGCGGCCTTCAAGGCATCCTCGTCCAGCGATTTTGCAAGCGATTCGAGCGACAGATGACCTGCCTCGACGAATTCCGCCACAAGCGCCGCAGGACTGCCGGTGCCTGCCCCCTTCAGGTTCTCAAGCCGCGTCGCGTAATCGGGCCAGGGTGGCGCATAGCTGTCGCGAAAAAGCCGCTGCATTTCGGAAAAGCCCGAAAACCCCAGGATCTGGCAGAACCGCATGAAGGCGGATGGCGCAACCCCTGCCTTGGCGGCAAGCTCCGCCACAGTCGACACCGCGATCCGGTCCATGTTGGCCGCAACAAAGGTTGCGCAGGCCTGCAGCCTGCGGGGCAGGCGGTCATTGACCGTCGATAGTCGCGCCCGAAACTCCGCAATGGTGGTGGGCGGGTCGGGTGCGGGCAGTCCAGCATCCATCGGCATGATTCCCGTTTTGGCGGCGCCAACCGTAGCAGCCCTGCGCATTTCTGTCAGAGGAAACCCGGTTCGGTGACCGACGGGCACGCCTTACGGTCGGATCGTCAGGGTCACGGACCGGGTTGCGGTCAGCACCTGCTTGCCGTTAAGTCTGTGCCCGGACCTTTCGTCGCCGCTTCAATCAAGGAACCTTCCGTCATGAAAATTGCCCATCGCGAGATCGGCCCCGGTCAGCCGCCGCTGGTCATCGCGGATATCGGGATCAATCATGGTGGCGATCTGGCGGTGGCAAAAGAGATGGTGCGTCTGGCGGCCGGGGCAGGCTGCGAGATGATCAAGCACCAGACCCACATCATCGAAGACGAGATGACCGAAGAGGCCAAAAGCATCTTTCCGCCCAATGCCGATGTGTCGATCTGGCATGTGATGGAGCGCTGCGCGCTGTCGCTGCCCGACGAGGCAGAGCTGAAGCGTTATACGGAATCACTGGGGATGATCTGGATCTCCACCCCGTTTTCGCGTGCGGCGGCGGATTTTCTCGAAACGCTGGATGTGCCGGCCTACAAGATCGGCTCGGGCGAGGCGGACAATCTGCCGTTGATCCGCCACATCGCCCGCAAAGGCAAGCCGGTGATCCTGTCGACCGGCATGCAGACGATCGAGACGATCCGCCGGTCGGTGGCGATCCTGGACGAGGCAGGCATCGACTACGCGCTGCTCGAATGTACCAACCTTTATCCCAGCCCACCCGAGATCGTGTCCCTGCAAGGCGTCACCGACCTGAAGACGGCCTTTCCCAAGGCCGTGGTCGGCTTTTCGGATCACTCCATCGGTCCGGAAATGGCATTGGCGAGTGTGGCCCTGGGCGCCTGCATCCTGGAGCGGCACTACACCGACACGCGCTACCGCAAGGGGCCGGACATCATAAATTCCATGGATCCGGCGGAACTGCGGTTCCTGATAGACCGGTCCAAGGAAATCCACACCGCTCTGCACAATCCCAAACAGCGGACCGAGGCCGAAGAGCCGGTCTACCGCTTTGCCCGCGCGAGCGTGGTCGCCGACCGGGATTTGCCCGAGGGACATGTCATCGCCGAGGCGGATATCTGGGCGCGGCGTCCGGGGAGCGGAGAGATCGCGGGGTATGATTTCGATAAGGTGGTGGGCAAAAGGCTCAAGCGGGCGGTGGCGAGGAATACGCAGTTGAAATGGGGGGATCTGGGGTGAAGGGGGGTCTGGGGTATCCGAAGGCCTGGCAATCGCTCAAGAAATGATCGTAGACCAAATCCTTCAACCTATCAAACTCCGCTTGTGTCAGGTTGAGCACGGAGAGATGATCCGACTGTGCCCGCTTACTGCTATTCAGGTGGGGAAACGGACGGTCCGCGACATCCAGCCCGGCGGCGACCATGATCTCTTTCCAGTTTCGGATGTCCTCATAACGCAGGATCAGATCGGCACGGGGTTTGATAGCCGATGGAAAGTCGGTCCACCTCGTCTGTAAGCCATTGAAAACCTTTATGTCCTTGATGATATCGAGATAATCAAAGGGCGTCATCTTCTTCGCTTCGGGCCCATAGATCTTTACAAGCGCATTGTCTTCCTGCCGGTGAACCCTGTCATAATAACCGGACAGAAACCGCTCGAACGGTTCGCGCACCGCGACGACCGAATAGGTGTTTAACCAGTTCTTTTCGCTCAGCCGGTCCGCCGCCAACGAGTGAGAGTGCCGTTTGACATGGAAGAATTTACGAAGGGACTTTCCAGCGGTTTTCGGGTTATGCAGAAAAATGACCGGCTTACCGTCGCATACTAGGTCTGTGCGCATCGCATCAGTCGGCCGCCCATATGCTTTAGCGAGGCGAGACTGCAACTGATGGACTTTGCCGATCACGTTAAAGGGCCCGTTTGGACGCGCAACGAATTTCATGACCACCTTCCCATGTGTCTTCCCTGTCCCTGCGATCACGTCATCTTGTATCGGCGCATTGTCTGTATCTGCCTTGGCGAAAGTTCAAGCCGTAATCGGCGCCCGAAGGGTTGGCAACGGCGCGGGATGCAACTAACCCTGACGATATGACGGCCAACAGTTACAGTCTTAGTCGACCGTGGGTCGAGACCTAACAGAGGTTTCAAGGATGAGTCTGACCCGCTCCCACATGGGCACCTGGTTGATCAATCTGGATCGCGCCACAGCGCGGCGGGATGCGATGGTGCCCCGGCTTGACGCGCTGGGCCTTACCTTCCGTCTTTTCAGTGCCGTCGACGGCCGGGTCGAAGCGGAGCGTCTAGCGCCGACCGTCGATGAGCAAGCCTATCGGCGCAACACGGGAAGCGTACTGTTGCCGGGCAAGATCGGCTGCTATCACTCGCATCTGAGGGTCTGGGACGAGTTCCTTGCGTCGCCAAACGAGGTGGCGCTGGTGCTTGAAGACGACGTTGTCTTCCACGACGACTTTTTGGAAAGCGTGGACGCTGCACTGTCGGTGGCAGAGCATTGGGACATAGTGCGCTTCAACTGCATACGTGCTAAGCTTCCGGTTACGCAAGGCACCGTCGGGCGATACCGCCTGAACGCCTATGTCGGACCGTTCACCGGCAACGGCGCCTACCTCATCCATCGCGCCACCGCATCACGGCTACGTCCACGCCTTCTGCCCATGACGCGACCGCTTGACCACGAACTCAATCGCTTCTTCATCCATGAGTATCGGCAGCGCGGACTTGAGCCTTGGTCGAGCCATGTCGACGACGCGGGCGACAGCACGATCACCGGCCAGCAGTTCGGCGACGTGCGCAAGTTCCGCTGGCACGAGAGGCTGCCGTATTATCGGCTGAAGGCGGGAAACTACGTGAGGCGGTTGGTCGGCCTGTGGCGGCAAGGCGCGCTTCCGGCGCGGCAAAAGCCGTTGGACTGATTGCATCGGTAGGGAAGGATCAGCTTACCGACCAAAGAGTTCAATATCTCAGTTGAGCGTCATCAAATGCTTTGGTCCATGGCGCGCCTAAAAAATCAATCGCTTGGGCCATAGAGAGGCTACCCGTGAACCAGATCATCTTCAAACACCATCGCAACACTACGAATATCGGCGATCGAAGCTGCTCTCCCTATGACGCGTTTTGGAAAGACGATTCAGGTGCGACGGCCATGGACTTCTCCGAGCCGACGCCAAGCGGTGTCCGCGCCGTCATTTTTGGTGGTGGTCAAATCATGCGGGGGATCGAGAAACGGTTGGGCGAAAACGACCGTCTTTCGCCCCTGTTGGTGAGCTGGGGCGTGGGAACGCGCCACCGTGTGCTATCCTATCTGGTTTATCGGAGAGGTTTTCGATCGATGGACCTGGTCGGATCTCGCGATTGGGGCGATAGGCGGTTCACGTTCGTGCCTTGCGCAAGTTGCATGTCGCCGCTGTTCGACGCGCCCGCGCCACCCGAACATGAAGTGGTTATGTTTCTGCATCGCTGGAAGACTGACAAGGATAGTATTGACATCCCCACTGGCTATCCGGTCGCCTATAACGATGTTGCAACGATGCAGGACGCGATCCGTCATATCGGAAGCGGCGCGACGGTGGTCTCGAACAGCTATCATGGTGTGTACTGGGCACTACTTTTGGGAAGGCGTGTGCTGTGCTTGCCGTTTTCCAACAAATTCATGCACTATCGCAACCCACCAGGGTACTCCACCCCGGATGACTGGACGAAGAGCTTGAAACGCGCCAAAGCAAGTACCGAGATGCTCGGCCTCTGCCGTGAGGCGAACCTTGGTTTCGCAAGGATAGTCAAAAGCCGACTGGAACCTTAGAAAATCGATGACTTTGGGACATACGCAGGCCAGAATGAGGAATGAAGATCAGGCAGAGCGCCTTGTCGTCGCAGGCGTGGTAAATCAATTCACCTGAAGGGCCGAGGCGACCGAGGGACCAAGATGAACAATTGTTCCGAGGGCACGCGCCTTTGCAATCCTTTGTGCGATGACCAGCCGTTCGCGCTCCGGGTCATGAAGTCCGGTGGCGGTTGCCCAGCGTGCGGCCTCATCGCGCGTTCGGACAGTATCATTATAACCAGGCTCATATCCGGTTGTGAAGAACGTGAAGCCACCAATAAACACGGCTTTTGGCCGCGCATCTAGAAACATCGCAATGGCAGTTGCACCGGCTGTGGGCGTTTTGCCTCTTAGGTCACTCTTAAAGTCACGGTAAAGATCGGTGCTTGGCAACGAGAGCGGCATTCCCAGGTCCCGTAAAAGCATCTGGTGGGCACTTAGAACTCGTGACGAAATCTGCGACGGCTCTGCATGGGGAAAGATGACCATCTTGACGCTAGCATTCCGCAGAAGCGACGTATCGAGGGGACCGGCTGCCCGGCTGCCGCTCTGAACCAGATTGTGGACCAGTATATCGAGACGTTGGCCTGACCCTGCCGCAAGCGCCAATGAGCGATTCATCCTGACAACCAGATCGAAGTCATCAAGTGAGATTTCGGCCAAATCTGACTCTACGCTGTCCGCCGGGCCGATAATCGCTATAGTTTTTCCAAAGATGGCTTCTCGATCCAGCGCAGTCCGCCCTGACTCCAGGAACTTTCTGCCGCGCTTGATACGACGACTCATCCGCCACTCGTGGTATAGTCCCATGGGCGGCCGCATTATGGCGACGTGTTCAACTGCCACTCCACCGCCACCGGCCAATAGTACGCTGGAGACATTCCGCGGCCTTGAATGTTTCCCTCCAAAACAGACATTACGGCTTGGCAGCCAAAATGCCTGGTTACACTGGTGTCCTTGAAGATGCCGATGGATCGCATTGCGTTTCATTAGCACGTGGGTTTCCTTTTCGCCAGCGTCAGCTGCGGCTGACAGGAAACCACTTGTGGCTCCAATCGGTTCGAGTCATCACCATCCCCATGACCCACCACCTCCTCTTCCTCACCGGCACGCGCGCCGATTTCGGCAAACTCGAGCCCTTGGCCGCCGCCGCGCGGGATGCGGGGCATCGGGTGACGTTCTTCGTCACCGGCATGCACATGATGGAGGCCTACGGTCTGACCAAGCTGGAGGTCGCGCGGATGGCCGGGGTCACGGTGCATGAATTCATGAACCAGCGACCCGGCGATCCGCAGGATGTGATCCTGGCCAAGACGATCCTGGGGTTTTCCGACTATGTGACCGAACACCGCCCCGACCTGATCGTCGTCCATGGTGACCGGATCGAGGCGCTGGCAGGTGCGCTGGTGGGGGCCACGAACTACATCCTGACCGCGCATGTCGAAGGCGGCGAGGTGTCGGGCACGATCGACGAGGTCATCCGCCACTGCAACACCAAGCTCGCGCATGTGCATTTCGTGTCGTCCGACATCGCGGGTCGGCGCGTGATGGCACTGGGAGAGCCGCAAGTGACCGTGCATGCCATCGGATCGCCCGAACTTGATTTTCACTCCGGGCCGTCAGGCGTCAGCTTGGCCGAGGTCAAGGCGCGTTACGACATTCCCTTTGATGAATACGGAATCGCGGTCTTTCATCCCGTCACATCTGAGGCAGCCTCGATGGGGCTGCAGGCGCAGGCGCTTTTCGGGGCACTTGCGGCTTCGGGGCGACAATTCGTCGTGATCGCGCCCAACAACGATCCGGGGTCGGACGCGATCTTCAAGGTGGTCGAGGGGCTTGCGACGGACAGGTTTCGCCTGATCCCGTCGATGCGGTTCGCGCATTTTTCCGAACTGATGAAGAACGCCGCCTGCATGGTCGGCAATTCCAGCGCCGGCGTGCGCGAGGCACCGTTCCTTGGCATCCCGTCGCTGGATGTGGGGACGCGGCAGACCAACCGCGCCGCAGCCCCGTCGGTGCACGCGTGTCTGGCCACCGATGCGGTCGGCATTGCGGCGTTCCTGCGTGACCACTGGGGCAAGACCGTTCCACGCCACGACGGCTTCGGGCAGGGCCGCGCGGCGGACCGGTTCGTGCGGGTCTTGTCGGACAACGCCTTTTGGACGCAGGACCTGCAGAAATCCTTTCAGGATGCAGGCTAGGGATGGCCTGGCAGGTCACGGCCTATCTGGCGCTGGCGCGAACCCTTGGCGTGTTGGCGCCGGTCCATCTTCGCCGCAGGCTTGCCAAGGGCCGCGAGGATCCACGCCGCTGGCGCGAAAAATTGGGCCACACGACGGCAACCCGCCCCGGAGGCCGCCTGGTCTGGCTGCATGCGGTGGGCCTTGGCGAGGTGATGGCGCTGCGCGGTCTGATCCAGGCCATGGCAGCCGAGGATCCCTCGCTGAGCTTTCTGGTCACGTCGGTCGCGCGGTCCTCTGCCGAGGTGTTGCAGGGGAATCTGCCGCCCCGCACCCAGCACCAGTTCCTGCCGCTTGATGCGCCGCGTTTTGTCGCGCGGTTCCTCAACCAGTGGCGGCCCGACCTGGCCGTCTGGTCCGAACAGGACCTGTGGCCCGCAGCCGTGGTGGCCGCCGACCGCCGGGGCATTCCGCTGGCCCTGGTGAACGCGCGGATGAACGCGGCCGCGTTTCAGCGCCGTCGCCGCATTCAAGGGCTTCTGGCGCAGCTTTATCCCCGGTTTCGGATCACCACGGCGCAAGATGCAGAAACCGCGCGCCATCTTGGAGACCTCGGGGCCAAGGACGTTCAGGTATCGGGATCATTGAAGGCGACGTCGCCGCCTTTGGGGCATGAACCGGAGGTTCTGGCAGCCCTGCAGCGCAAGGTGGTTGGGCGAAACCTGTGGCTTCTGGCGTCTTCCCATCCTGAGGATGAGGCCGTGGCATTGCAGGTCCAGGCAGATCTGTGGGGACAGGACAAAAGCTGGCTTCTGGTCATTGTGCCCAGGCAGCCGACACGCGGGGCCGAGATTGTCGGGGCCGCCCGGGAGCGGGCCATGCCTGTGACGCGTCGCGAGGCGGGCGAGGACCCGGGCGGTGCGGTGCATGTCGCGGATACCTTTGGCGAGCTTGGCCTTTGGTACCGTCTTTGTCCCGTCACGCTCATGGGCGGCACATTCGGCTCGGTGGAGGGGCACAACCCGTGGGAGGCGGCGGCCCTTGGCTCGGCCATCCTGCACGGGCCGCGCCTGCGGAACTTTGCGGCCGATTACGCCGTACTGGATGCCTCGGAAGCAGCGCTTGAGGTCAGCGCGCTGACGCTGGCCGACGCGCTTGACCGTGACCTGGGCGAGACCGCCGCACGCGCACAGGACCTGTGGCGGGGGGCTTCCGGCAGTCTTGCCCCATTGGCGCGCAGGCTGGTGGCGCTTATGGCACCAAGATGAGGCTGCGTGTGTTTCTGGCGGCGTGGTCGGCGCTTTGGACGCTGGGGCTGCCGATCATCCTTGGCTATCTGTGGTGGCGCGGGCGCAAGGATCCGCTTTATCGCCAGCGCATTGGCGAACGGCTGGGCAGATATGACCGCACGTTGACAGGGTCAGTCTGGGTCCATGCAGTCAGTCTGGGCGAGGTGCGGTCGGCCGTCCCGCTGATCCAGGCGCTGATCATCCGCGGGGAAAGGGTGGTCATCACCGCCTTTACGCCCGCCGGGCGACGCGAAGCAGAGCGTGTCTTTGCCCGCGACATCTCGGCAGGGCAGGTGGCCGTCATCTGGGTTCCGCTTGAAACCGGCTGGGCGTTCCGGCGCTTTTTCCGCGCTTTTTCGCCAAAACTGGGTCTGGTTATGGAAATCGAGATCTGGCCCCGCATGGTGGCGGCATCCGCTGCCGCCGGGATCCCGCTGTTCATGTGCAACGCGCAATATCCGACGCCCTCGATGGCGCGGGACGCCAAGGGGACGTTGCGCCATGCCGTGATGCGCGGCTTTGCCGGCGCGCTGGTCAAGTCGGACCTTCAGGCGCAAAGGTTTGCCAGCATCGGCGTGCGCAACATCCATGTGACCGGGGAATTGCGGTTCGATCAGCCGATCCCGCAAAGACTGGTCGATGCCGGTCACGCGGCACGCCCTGCGCTGGCCCAAGGTCGTCCGGTGATCGCATTCGCCTCGGTGGTGGAGGGTGAGGACAGCATCTATCTCGACGCGGTTGAGCATGTCTTGTCGCAGGGGCCGCGTCCGTTCATCGTCTACGTGCCGCGCAAACCCGAACGGTTCGACGAGGTTGCGCGGCTGATTGCCAAACGGGGGATCGCAATGGTGCGTCGCTCCGAGGTGCTTGACGCGGACCTGACGGTGCTGGGCGAACCCAAGGCGGACCTTTTGCTTGGCGACAGCCTGGGCGAAATGTACGCCTATCTGGCCATGGCCGACCGGGTCGTGACCGGTGGCGGATTTATCCCGGCAGGCGCGCATAACATAATCGAGGCGCTGGCTTTGGGCCGTCCGGTCATCGTGGGGCCGAACATCCACACCATTGAATATCCCGCGACCGAGGCGATTGCCGCAGGCGTCTGCCTAAGGGTTGAGACCGGCGGCGACCTGACGGCGGCGCTGTCGCCGGAGGGATGGCAGGGACCAACCGGCCCCGCGATCGCGGCATTTCTGGCGGAACATTCAGGTGCTACCGTCAAGACGATGGCGGCCATTGCGCCTTATCTTGGCAGCCATGCATCGGGACTTGCACCTGTTGGCAAGACCGCCCCGCCCAAGCCAGACAGCTAGCGCAAGCCCGCGTCGATCTGGGACTGAAGCAGAAACTCGACGATGCGCAGGTCAAACGGCGTGTCGATGTCGTGGCACCGTTCGGCATTCAGGACATAGGGAATGACCCGCCCGTCATAAAGCGCCGTCGCGCGCCGCAGATAATCGGGTGCGACCACATAGACGACCCCGACATGCTCATAAACGACCGGGGCCTGTTGCCGCGCAAGCACCCCGCCGGGCAGCGGTTTTGACACATGCAGCGCGCCCGTGGCATCAGGTTCGACAAGGTTGAAGTAGGGGTTCTTGCGCGCTTCGCAGCATGACATCACCATGTCGGGCTGCTCTGCCGCAAAGAGGTCCAGCGCGCCGTCGATATCTTGCGCCAAGCGCAGCGGCGACGTGCAATCAAGGTCAAGAAACGCCGTGACCGGACCCGTCAGGGGTTCCGACACCTCCAGAGCATGCTGCCACACCCCCCACTTGCCGGCGGTATCCGTCGCCAGATCCGCAGGACGCAGACCGATTTTCAGCGCACCCCTTCCAACAGCGTGGTCGTAGATTTCTTGGTCGTCGGTGGACACCACGACCGCATCGACGCGCGGGTGATCGAACAACTGATCAAGCGACCAATCGATGAGCGGCTTGCCGCAGAGCGGGCGAAAGTTCTTGCCCGGCACCCCCTTGGAGCCTTTGCGCGCGCCAATATGCCCCAGGATCATCGTTCTGACGCTTTCATAAGGGTGGGGACACGGCCATGGCCCTTTGACGGGACATCGGACCCGTCAGGCCAAGTGGCGGAGAGACAGGGATTCGAACCCTGGGTCGGCGCAAACCGACAACGGTTTTCGAGACCGCCGCATTCGACCACTCTGCCACCTCTCCGCGCTTTGGGGTCGTCGTGGTGGCGGGGTTTAGCGGGGTCGGCCTGCGCTGGCAAGGGGCAAAGCCAACGGCACCGGCCCGCCGGTTCACGCAAGCGTGGGACGCCGCGCCTTGGCAAGTCCGGCCCGAGCGTTTACCTCGGGATGGCGCATGTTTCATGAGGTTCCGATGCAGCACGTCCTGTCCAGCCTGGCCATCGCCGCGGCGCTGACCTTCGCCCTGCCGGTGACCCGCGTCTCTGCCGAGGCCCCGCTCAGCACCGCCAGCACCACCGTCTCGCCCGAACGCATCGCGGCCCTGGTCGAGACGAT
>JANPKV010000033.1:0-44830 GCA_031426185.1 Rhodobacterales bacterium
ATCCCGCACATGCATTGCCTGAATACCACTGTACAGGTTTGTTGCGGTCCAGCATCCTGATCTTGCTGACGGGAGGAACGTCAACGCAAAGTCTGGCGATATTCGGGCGCCCCGACCGGCGCCGATCAGGGCTGCATCGAAAGCAGCGCATCTAGGGAGAGAGAGCTATGAAGACCAGAAGTCTGTTGCTGGCATCGGCGACGATCTTGGCCGTGACGATGCCTGTTATGGCGGAAACCTCCGCAAAGAAGATCGCATTATCAAATAATTACGCTGGCAACTCGTGGCGTCAAGCCATGCTGACCAGTTGGGAAAAGATTACCGGTCCGGCCGTCGCGGATGGCACGGTTGCCGCCGCCGACGCGTTTACCACCGCTGAAAACCAGGCCACCGAACAGGCCGCCCAAATCCAGAACATGATTCTGCAGGGCTACGACGCCATCGTCATCAACGCGGCGTCTCCGACCGCGCTGAACGGTGCGGTGAAAGAAGCCTGCGATGCCGGCATCGTCGTGGTGTCGTTTGATGGGATCGTGACGGAGCCCTGCGCCTGGCGGATTGCTGTCGATTTCAAGGAAATGGGTCGCAGCCAGGTCGAATACCTCGCGGGCGTGCTGCCCGAGGGCGGCAATCTGCTGGAAATCCGCGGCCTGGCCGGGGTGTTTGTCGATGACGAAATCTCCGCCGGCATCCACGAAGGCGTGGCCCAGTTCCCGCAATTCTCGATCGCCGGATCGGTCCACGGCGATTGGGCGCAGGACGTGGCGCAAAAGGCCGTCGCGGGCATCCTGCCGTCGCTTCCCGACCTTGTCGGCGTCGTGACCCAAGGCGGCGACGGCTATGGTGCCGCTCAGGCCATTGCCGCCACCGACCGCGCAATGCCGGTCATCGTCATGGGCAACCGCGAGGATGAACTGAAGTGGTGGAAAGAACAAAAGGACGCGAACGGCTATACGACGATGTCGGTGTCGATTGCCCCTGGCGTGTCGACGCTGGCCTTCTGGGTCGCCCAGCAGGTGCTTGATGGCAAAGAGGTGCCGAAAGACTTGACCGTTCCCTTCCTGCGCATCGATCAGGACAACCTGGAGGCCAATCTGGCCACAACCCAGGCCGGCGGCGTCGCCAACGTGGAATATAGCCAGGCCGACGCGATCGCCGTGATCGACGGCGCCAAGTAAATCTGCCGGTGTCGGCACGCGCCGACATGCATCCAAACGGACCTGCCCCTTGCCTCCCGGGGGGCAGGTCTGCCTGTTTCGATCCCAGTGGAACCACTTCATGACCCCGGCACCACCCGCCGCCATCTTCGAAGCCGCCAACGTCACGGTACGTTTTGGCGAAGTCTGCGCGCTTGACGGGGTTTCGCTATCGATCAACCCGGGCGAATGCATCGGCCTGGTCGGCCACAATGGTGCGGGCAAATCGACGATCGTGTCGGTGATCAATGGCGGCCTGACGCCCGGTCAGGGCGTGATCATGCGTGGCGGCGTGCCGCTTGTCCCTTACGGCATCGGTGTTGCACGCAGCCTTGGCGTGCGCTGCGTCTTTCAGGAACTGTCGCTTTGCCCGAACCTGACCATCGTTGAAAACACCCGCATCATGCACCGCCATCTGGGCGGACCGGGCTGGCGGACCCGCGCCCGTGGCATCATTGCGGCCAGCCTTGACACGATCTTTCCCGGCCATGGCATCGATGCAGGCGGTCAGGTGGGGGCATTGTCCATCGCCCAGCGCCAGATGGTCGAAATCGCGATGGCCTTTTCCACCGCCGACCAACCGCCACGCGTGGTCATTCTGGATGAGCCGACCTCGTCGCTCGATGCGGGGCTTGCGGCGCAGCTTTTGGCGCATGTCCGCCGCTTTGTGACGCAAGGCGGCGCGGTGATCCTGATTTCCCACATGCTGAACGAGATTCTCGACACGGCCAGCCGCATCGTGGTGATGAAGGATGGCAAGATCGTCGCCGAGCGGGGCGCCGGCGGGTTTGACCATGCAGGTCTGGTCAAAGCCATGGGAAGCACTGCTGCCCAGCAGACCACGTCGCGCCGCGCCGACACGTTGCGGCAACCGGTGCTGGACATGACCCTGCCCAACGGGCTGCCGTTTCAGGCCAGCAAGGGTGAGGTCGTGGGTCTTGCAGGACTTGGCGGCCATGGGCAGACCCGGATGCTGATGGCGCTTTTTGACCGCCACAGCCCGCAATGGTGGCCAAGCCGCAGTCCTGAAGTGACCTTTGTCGCGGGCGACCGTCGCGAAAACGGCATCTTCGATCTGTGGAGCATCGTCAAGAACATGACCGTGGCCGCTTTGGGCGATCTGTCGCGCCGGGGTCTGCTGAACGAACGCGCAGAATCTGCACGCGGAGAGGAATGGAAATCCCGGATCGGAATCCGCACGCCCGACATGACCAATCCGATCCTGTCGCTGTCGGGCGGCAACCAGCAAAAAGTGTTGTTCGCGCGCGCCTTGTCCACCCGTGCACCGGTGGTCCTGATGGACGATCCCATGCGCGGGGTCGATGTCGGAACCAAGCAGGAAGTCTACGGCATGATCCGCGCCGAGGCCGAGGCGGGCCGCACCTTCGTGTGGTATTCCACCGAGATGGAGGAAATGCAGCTTTGCGACCGTGTCTATGTCTTCCGCGAGGGGGTGATCGTGGCTGAACTGACCGGCGATGCGATCAGCGAGCACAACATCCTGCGCGCCTCGTTCCAGGCCGAGGCGGCATGAAGATATCCTCCGACAGCCTGCGCCTTGTGGTGCCGGTCGCCTCGCTGCTGCTGCTGCTTGCGGGCGTGTTCTATCTGCAGCCCCGCGCGATGAGCTATACCGGCCTCAACCTTCTGTTCAACCTCGCGGTCCCCATAGCGCTGGCGACGATTGCGCAGATGCTGATCATGGCGGTGAACGATCTGGACTTGTCGATCGGCACCTTTGTCAGCTTTGTCGCCTGCGTCACGGCAACCTATCTCTACGATACGCCGATTTTGGGGGTGGCCATCCTGCTTGCCGCCATCGCGGCCTATGCGGCACTTGGCGTGCTGATCCACCTGCGCAACCTGCCATCCATCGTCGTCACCCTCGGGATGAGCTTTGTCTGGGCGGGCCTTGCCGTGCTGATCCTGCCTGCGCCGGGCGGCACGGCGCCGGAATGGGCCCGCGCGGTGATGACGTCGAAACCGCCGCTGGTGCCAATGGCGATCATCGCCAGCGCCCTGATCGCGGTGTTTGCGCATCTGTTGATCATGCGGTCTTCGTTCGGCGTGCTGATCCGGGGGGTCGGGGGCAACCAGCGTTCGGTCGAACGTGCGGGCTGGTCGATCGTCAGGGCGCGCGCGCTGACATATGCGCTTGCCGCGACCTTTGCCGTGGCCGCGGGCATCTGCCTTGTCGGCCTCACGACCAGCGCTGACGCCAACATCGCCTTGCGCTACACGCTTTTGTCGATCGCTGGCGTGATCCTTGGCGGGGGCGAGTTCACGGGCGGGCGGATTTCGCCGATCGGGGCGGTCATCGGCGCGCTGACACTTACGCTGGCGGGGTCGTTCCTGTCCTTCCTGCGCATTTCGCCCGACTGGCAGATCGGCGCGCAAGGGGCCATCCTGATCATCGTGCTGGCGCTGCGGCTGCTGCTCAACCGGCTTGAGCGCAAAGGCGGTGGCGCATGAAGGTGGTCTTTGCCAAGCCCTGGATCTGGTCGTTTGTCGCGGCCTTTTCGGTCTGGCTGGCTGCCATCGCCGTCACGGGTGGTGCGTCCACCATCGGCCTTTCGCAGGCGGCGCTGACCTTTGCCGCCTTTTCGGTGCTGGTCGGTATCGGCCAGATGTTCGTGATCACCCTTGGCCCCGGCAATATCGACCTGTCAGTCCCTGCCACCATGACGCTGGCCGGAACCGTGTCGCTGAAATACATGGACGGGCAGAACGACCTGGTTCTGCACGGCTTGCTGATCGCGGTCGGAATCGGGATCGCTGTCGGGGTGCTGAACTATGCGCTGATCAAGGCGTTGCGCATCCCCCCAATCATTGCCACCCTCTCGATGAGCTTTATCGTGCAGTCGACCGCGATCTGGACCAACCGTGGCCTGCGCATCAAGCCGCCGGAAGTGCTTGCCGATTTCACCACGTCAAACAGTCTGGGCATCCCCCATGTTACTGTGATCGCACTGGTCATTTCGGTGATCGCCTGGGTCTTGTTGCACCGTACCCCTTATGGCCGCTGGATTGCCGCGATCGGGCAAAGCCTGCCCGCTGCGCGCATGGCCGGCATCGCGGTCGATGGCAACCGTCTGGTCACCTATGTCCTTTGCGCCATCCTCGCCGCCGTCTGTGGCTATCTGCTGGCCAGCTTTTCGGGGGGCGCTGCGCTGAACATGGGGACCGAGTATCTGCTGATGTCGATTGCCGTGGTGGTGATCGGCGGCACCGCCGTCGCGGGGGGCGACAGCAACGTGCCGGGCATCTGGGGGGCGTCGCTGTTCATGTTTCTGGTGGTGTCCATGCTCAACACCTACGGACTGGGCGCCGGGGTGCGCCTGATCATGACCGGGGCCATCATCATCGCCGTGATCTTGTTGGCCAGCGGTCGAAAGCTGGGAATTCGCTGAATGCAGGTAACGCCATGAACGCGCCGCTTTATCAAATCGACGACCCCGCCTTTATCCAGCTGGTGGTCGGGTCTGCCGCGCTCGACAAGCTGTGGACGGGGTGCCGCTGGGCCGAAGGGCCGGTCTGGTTCGACGACCTGCAATGCCTGTTGTTCAGCGACATCCCGAACCAGCGCATCTTGCGATGGGCGTCGGACGCAACCGGCGGCGGCGCGGTGTCGACCTTCCGCCAGCCGTCGCATTTCGCCAACGGGCATACCCGCGACCGCCAGGGCCGCCTGGTCAGCTGCGAACACGGGAGCAGGCGGGTGGTTCGCACCGAAGTGGACGGCAGTATCACGGTTCTGGCCGATACCTATCAGGGCAAGCGGTTGAATTCGCCCAATGACGTCGTGGTCCATTCCGATGGCAGCATCTGGTTTACGGACCCGACCTACGGCATCCGATCAGACTACGAAGGTTACCACGCCGCACCGGAGCAACCCGTGCGCGGCGTCTACCACATTGACGGCACGACCGGCGAGATCACCCTGGTCGTCGGGGACTTCCTGCAACCCAACGGCCTGGCGTTTTCGCCTGATGAGCGGGTTCTCTACATTGCGGATTCGGGCGCCAGTCACGATGCCAGCAGACCCCGGCACATCCGCGCGTTTGACGTGGCGGGCGGAAGGCTGTCCAATGATCGCGTCTTTGCGGTGATCGATGCCGGTATTCCGGACGGCATCCGAACGGACATTGCGGGCAACCTGTGGTCAAGCGCCGCCGACGGCGTCCACTGCTTTGCGCCTGATGGTCGCCGTCTTGGCAAGATCCTTGTGCCGGAACCCGTGGCCAACCTGTGTTTTGGCGGGCCGCGCCGCAACCGGTTGTTCATCACCGCCACGTCGTCGCTTTATGCGCTGTACGTCACCACGACCGGCGCGCAGCGGCCCTGAGCCCAAAGCCTGATCAGCCTTCGACGTCCAGCGCCTTGCGCATCGCTGTCACAGCCTCGTCGATCCGCTCGGGATCCTTCAACAGGCTTCCGCCCAGCAGATAGACCACATCCGGCCCGTACATCGCTTGCATGTCGGCCGCGCGTGCGACGCTCATCCCGCCGCCCGGGCTTGGCAGCATCGGCAGGCCCGGACCGTCAACCGCGCGGCAGGCCTTCGCGATCTGGTGACAGGCGTCGGCACTGAAACCAAAGCGCCCGCCGACATTGGGAAAGACCGAAACATCCGACCCCGCCAGCCTCTGGATGGTCCCGAACAGCACGCCATGATCGATGCCGTGATCTGGCGCCAAGACAAAGGCCCCCAGAAACGAGGGGTGCGTCATGACCGGCAAGTTCAGTCCCGCGTCGCGCGCAATGCGGTGGACCATGCCAAAGCCGAACAGGCCCGGCATCACCAGCACACCATCGGCACCCGCATCTTTCAAGAACCGCAGGTTATCCTCGATCTCGTCCGGTCGGCCTGACAGGTTGGGAAAATACAGCGTCTGCCGTCCTGTTTCGGCCCGCGCGTCCTGCATCGCGCGACAGACCGCCTCCACCCGGGGGCGAAAAGGGGCCGTGGGCTGACCAGCCAGTCCATGATCTTCCTTGACGATATCCGCACCCCCCCGGACGCAGCCCGCCGCAAGCCGCGCGAAATCGGCTGGCGCAAGTCCCATCGGTTTCAGTACCGGTGCGATCATGCCGCCGCTGGGCCGGCCGCACAGCCGGCGGATGCCCGCGATGCCAAAGCGCGGCCCGGGCATGCGCGCCGCCATGACCTCGTCGAGCGCGATGGCGGTCACCCGGATGCCCTGCTGGATCGAGGAATTGCCGAACATGACGTTCAGGAACTGGGTGAATTCATCCCCTGCGCTATCGGGCGAATAGCTGATGATCACCTGCCAATAGCCGTCCGAGAGGCGACCTATTTCTTCGATCCGGCCAAGGATTTCATCTTCGACATAGCCAGTTGGCACCACGTCGCGCGGGATCTCGACCGTCTGTTCCAGCGCGATGCCCAGACCTCGCGCTGCGGCCTCGTCGCGCGAGGAGGCCGCGATGCGATAGGTCACGCAGAACCGGCCCACTACAACGCCTCGGCCTTCAACACAGAATGGACCGCATCGATCCGCACCGCACCCAGCGCGTCTTCGTCAATGCCGGTGTCCTGGCCTGTCAGCCGTTCGACTGCACGGACCAGCGACAAGGCGTCCATCCCGTAATGGGTCATCAGATAGGGGCGCGATCCGCCATGGGCATAGGTGTCTTGCAGGCCCAGACGGATCAGGCGGCGGGCCAGTCCGGCCTCGGCCAGCGCTTCGGCCACCATTGACCCGATGCCCCCAGTGACCAGGTGATTTTCCAGCGTGATGACACCGTGCCGCACCCCGGCCGCATGGTCCACGATCTGTGCGGCATCAAAGGGCTTCAGCGTGTTCAGATGCAGATGCCTGACCGAAACCCCCGCCGCAGCCAGGGCCGCCCGGGCGCGTATCGCCTCTTCGGTGGTGATCCCTGCAGTGACGACCAGCACATCTTCACCTTCGGAGAGCACCCGCATCTGCCCGATCTTCAACGGTGTGGCAAAGAGGCGCGGCACCGACCCGCGCAGGATGCGGCAATAGACCGGGCCGTCGACAGTATCGGCCTCGGCGACGATGCTTTCGACCTCGGTCGCGTCGCCTGCCTCCAGCACGGTCATGTTCGGGATGGTGCGCATGACCGAGATATCCTCGATCGCCTGGTGCGTCATGCCGCCGGGCGTCGTGATGCCGGGCAGGAACCCCATGAGACGCACCTTGCGGCGGGGATAGGCGATGGATGCCATCAACTGGTCATAGGGTCGCCGGTACAGAAAAACCCCGAACGAGTGCAGGAACGGTCGGAACCCCGCCAGTCCAAGCCCCCCGGCAAAGCTCAGCATGTTCTGTTCGGCCATGCCCAGCGACAGGAACTGTTCGGGATGGCGGTCGCGGAAGCCGTCGATTTCACAACTCGAGGTCAGATCTGCCGACAGGCACAGAACTTCGGGGTGCTGGATTGCATAGGCCTCGAACGCAGCGGCATAGGGGCGGTTGACCATTTCCATCAATGGACCCCCAGCGGGACTGGCGCGACACCGAGTTCGGCGGCGATCTCGTGGTTCATGCGGGCGCGTTCTTCCTCGGACTTGAACCGGACATAGTGCAGGCGTGGAAAGCGGCTCATCAGGCTTTTCATGCCCTGCGCAGGCTGCGAGTGGGCCAGCACGATCAGCGGGCGGCCCGGATGAGGCGTCGCAGCACAGGCACGCAGCGCGCCCAGATCATGGGCATCGCATTCCGCCACGACCGCGCCAAAATCGCGCAGCTTGGTGGCGATGTCACCCACTGTCATGACGTCATCCATCGCACCGTCACACTGCTGGCGGTTGACGTCCATCAGCGCCCAGAGGTTGTCGATGCCGTGATGCGCGGCGGCCTGAACCGCTTCCCAGGTCTGGCCTTCCTGGACTTCGCCGTCAGACATGAAGACGCAGACGCGGCCCGTGTGGCCCAACCGTTTGCGTCCCCAGGCCAGACCAGCCGCGGTGGAAAACCCGATGCCAAGCGTGCCGTTATGGACTTCCATGCCCGGCGAATGCTCCGCGCCGATCATTTCGACCGACGAGCCATCCTTGTTGAACATCTCCAGGCCTTCGGGGGCCAGACGACCCACCTCGATCAGGCAGGCATAGGCGACCAGCGCATAATGGGCCGGTGCGATGAAAAGCCGGTCGTGGACCGCATCGAACGGGCCATTGTAGCCCGCGCCGGTCACATAGGTTGCGTTGGCAGCGGACGGCACGCCCCCAAAGGGCGGCGGCACCATTGGCATCGTCGACGGACCAAGGTTGAGCCCTTCGTTATACAGAAACGCAAGCTGCTCTGCCGCCGAACAGGCCTGGCTGAGATAGCCCCCGTTATTGCGGATCGTATGTTCGAACACGCGGGCGCGAATGCCGTGCGCGATCTCTGTCGTGGTTTTTTCGTTGCGCAACGGGCACTCCTGACGTCGGGCGCGAGGGCTGGCGGGCCGCATGAACGGCCCGCCAGAGTTTCGACTCAGCGTGGCGGCAGCTTCATCCAGGGCGTCATGGCGACATCGGCATGGGCGAAGGCGGGAAGTTTCGCGCCAAGTTCTTCCATGTTCTTGATGTCTGCATCGTTCAGCATCGCCTGGGTGATCAGGGTCGGCGGCACGATCACGCTGGCCCCAGGGTCTTCACCCGCAAGTGCCATCGCCAGCGCACGGACCGAAACCTCGCCGACAACGGCGGGGTTGGTCGCGGCGGTGGCCTTCCAGGACGAACCCGGCTCGCGCATCAGCTGGATGTCCGCAGTCGAGACATCGGCCGAATAGATCGACACCTGTCCCGACATGCCCGCCTCGTCCACCGCGATCTTCACGCCCTTGGCAAACTCGTCATAGGGCGCGAACATCACCTGGATATTCGGATTGGCCGACAGAACGGAGCGCGCCTGGTTGGCGACCGAGTTGGCGATCGGGTTATCCAGAGTGCCGAACATGGCCACCTCCTGAATGCCGGGATTGGCCGCCTTGACCTCTTTCCAGGTCTCGTCGCGGCGATCCAGTGGCGCGATGCCCGCCACATAGACATAGCCCGCCACCCATTCGGTGCCGTGGTCTGCGACCGCCGCCTCCAGCGCCAGCCGGGCCAGGTCGCGGTCGGACTGCTCGATCTGCGGGATAGCAGGGTTTTCCACGTTGACGTCAAAAGCCACGACCTTGATGCCCGCGTCGACCGCGCGCTGTGCCGCCTCTTTCATCGACTCGGTCAAGCCATGCTGGATGATGATGCCATCAACCCCCAGCGCGATGGCCTGATCCACCATATCCGCCTGCAAAGCCGCATCCTGACGGCTGTCAAAGACCTGCAGGTTCACGCCAAGGGCTGCGGCCTGCTTTTCCACACCCGACAGATAGGCCTGGAAAAAGTCCCCGGTCGACAGATAGCGCACCAGCGCGATGTCGACCTCGCCGGGGTTGTCGAAAGGTGCGGGCGCGTCCTGTGCCAGACCAAGGGTCGGCACCAGCGCCACGCTGGTCACAAGGGCTACAAAAGTTCGTCTGGAGATCATCGGTTCCTCCCATCTCTCCTGGGTTTTCGGGTCCGGGCGGGCCGTTTCTTGCGACGGCCTTTCCGGCAGGCTCAGCTACGCAACCGGCCTGCACGGCCGGACAGCGCAAAAGTAAAGATCAGGGCCACGACAAGCACCGCGCCCTTGATGAAATCCTGTGTGTAGTAAGGCGCGTTCATCATGGTCAGCCCCTGCAGCAGGATGCCCACGAACAGCGCCCCGATGGCGGTGCCAAAGGCGTTGGGCTTGGCGGCCCCGAGTACGGCAAACCCGATCAGCGCCGCCGCAACCGCGTCGAGCAGAAGGTTGTTGCCGGACGCGACGTCGCCGCGTCCCAGTCGCGCCGACAACAATATCCCCCCGATCGAGGCGAGGACGCCCGAAATCACATAGGCCAAAACCCGGTAGCCCGCGACATTGATGCCCGCCAGTGCCGCCGCCTGCGCATTCGATCCGATGGCATACATCACGCGGCCATGCCGGGTCAGTTCAAGAAAGCCCCAGGTCAGGACCGCGATGAGGATCAGGAACACGACCGACAGCGGCACAAGATCGGCAAGGATAAAGTCGATGCGATGGCGCCCGAGCATCAGGAAACCCGGCGCAAAGACGCCTTCTGCCGTGCGTCCGTCGGCCAGCACCATCCCGGTCGAGATGGAGTTGCCTTCGGTCGGTATGCGCTGCAGGCCCACCAGAAGAAACATCATCCCGAGGGTGGCAAGAAGATCAGGCACGCGCATCTTGACGATCAAAAGTCCGTTGACCAGCCCGACGAGCGCGCCCATCGCGATGCACAGAACAACCGCCGCAACGGCCCCCAATTCCCAGATCACCATCACATAGGCCGACAGCATCAGCGCAGAGGTCGCGACCGCTCCGATCGACAGATCGAACCCGTCAACCACCAGCGTCGCCGTCACCCCCAGCGCGAGGATGCCGGTGATGGCCACCGACTGGAAAATGAAGACGGCGCTTTGCGGCGACAGGAACGCGGGCTCGGCGATGGAAAAGACCACGAGCAGTCCGGCCATCAGCACCAGAAAACCATAGCGGATCGCAAGCTCGGTCAGCGTCAGGCCCTTCATGCGGGAACTTCCGTTCTGTCGGCGGCACCCGCGACTTCGCCCATCAGGCGCGTCAGGTCGACCCTTTCGTTGCGATGATCGCCGACGATGGTGTGCTCGCTCATCACCAGAATGCGGTCGGCCACTTCCAGCGCCTCGTCGATCTCGGCGCACAGGACCAGCGTGGCGCGGGCATGGGCGCTGTCACGGATGCGCTGGCCGATGTCATGGCGGGCCTGAATGTCAACGCCCTGAAAGGGTTCGTCCAGGATCAGCAGGCGGCTTGCTTCGGCCAGCCAGCGGCCGACCACCACCTTTTGCTGGTTGCCCCCCGACAGCGTCAGGATGCCGTCGCGCGGTCCTTGGCAGACCACGCCCATAGCGGCGATGCTGTTCATCGCGGCGGCGCGTTCGGCGGCGCGCCGCATCAGGCCGAGGGGCCCCGCATGATGCGCCGTAAACGGCAGCGTCAGGTTCTGCTGGATGTCAAAGCCGGGGATGACGGCGTTGATGAGCCGGTCCTTTGCGGCAAGAAACACGCCCGCGCCGACGGCCTGCGCCGGGTTCGCAGGGCGATGGGTGGCACCGTCAAGCGTCACGGTCCCGGCTGCCGGATGCGCCAACCCGAACAGCACCGAGGCGAGCGCCGATTTGCCCGACCCGACAAGCCCGGTGATCGCCACCACCTCGTTTTCGCAAAGCGTCAGGTCAAAAGGGCGCGCATCCGGTTTCAGCCGCAGACCCTTCATCTCCACCACCGTCTTGCCGCGCGCGGGGATGGCGATGTCGACCTCGGTGATCTCGTGCCCAAGCATCGCGCGGACAGCCCCGGAAAAATCGGGGGGCGATGTCTCGAAGATGCCGGAGATCAGCCCATCGCGCATCGACACGATGCGGTCGGCAAGACGGCGGATATCCGACATCCGGTGCGAAATATATAGGATTGCCACGCCGTCCTCGCGAAGGCGGTCAATCAGCGCGAACAGGCGTTGTGCCTCGGTCAAGGACAGGGATGACGTGGGTTCGTCCAGGATCAACAGCTTGGGCTTCCGGGCCATCGCCCGCGCGATGGCAACCAGCTGACGGTCTGCCAGCGGCAGGCCCGCGACGGGCCGCGTCACGTCGATTTCAAGCCCGACTGCAGCCGCGATCTTTCGCGCTTCGTCACGCATGCGACGCCGGTTCAGGAACAGCCCGCCACCATCGGCCAGGGAATCAAGCAACAGGTTCGAGGCGACGTCGAGATCAGGTACCACCCCGTCGTTGATGTTCTGATGCACCGTGACCACGCCTGCGCGCAGCGCTGCGGCGGGGCTCGTTGGGGCAAATGGCACCCCGTCCAGCCGGACCTCGCCTGCATCCGCCCCATGTACGCCGCACAAGACCTTGACCAGCGTGGATTTTCCCGCGCCGTTGGCCCCCATCAGCACGGTCACCTGACCGGCGGGGATATCCAGATCGACGCCGCGCAACACCGAATTCCTGCCGAAAGCCTTGGACAAGCCTCGAATGGTGATGGCCTGGCGCGTCATTCGGCTCCCCCGTTTGCGATCGTTACGCTATCGCCAGATCATCAATTGTCAATACTAATTGACATATGCCGGAAACTTGGAAATTCTGCCCCGGACCGAGCCTGAACAGGGGACCACACGCATGACCGCGCCCAGCTATTCCGCGCTGTCACCCGCAACGCTGCCAACACGTCTGGGGACACTTTCCGTCCTGCGGGACAAGGTCGGCCCAGCCGACAGCTGGCAGGTGCGCGAGGTGGGCGACGGCAACCTGAACCTTGTCTTCATCGTCACGGGCAGCACTGGCCAGGCGGTGGTCAAGCAGGCGCTGCCCTATGTCAGGCTGGTGGGCGAAAGCTGGCCTCTGCCGCTCCGCCGGTCGTTTTTCGAATACAACGCGCTGATCCGCCAAGAGTCGCGCGATCCCGGATCCGTTCCCGCGATCTGGCATTTCGACGAAGTGCAGGCCATCATCGTGATGGAATTCCTGACACCGCACGTCATCCTGCGATACGCGCTGATCGAAGGGCGGCAGGTCAGGGGCTTGGGCGAACGGCTGGGCCAGTTCTGTGCGCGCACATTGTTCCGGGGCTCCGACCTGTCGCTGCCGGCCGCTGAGCGCAAGGCCGACCTCGCGCTTTTTGCAGGCAATGTGGAACTGTGCGACATTACCGAAAACCTTGTCTTTTCGGACCCGTATTTTGCCGCCGACATGAACCGGCACACCAAGGGTCTGGATGGCATCGTGGCACGGCTTCGGGGCGATCTGTCGCTGAAGGTCGCGGCGCAGCATCTCAAGATGGCGTTTACCAGCCGGTCCGAAACCATGCTGCACGGCGATTTGCATACCGGCTCCATCATGGTCACGGATGTCGAGGCCAAGGTGATCGACCCCGAATTCGCCACGTATGGCCCCATCGGATTCGATGTTGGCATGCTGATCGCGAATTTCCTGATGGCCCATCTCAGCCAGCCCGGGCACGAGACGGCACCAGGCGACCGTGCGGGCCAGCAGGACTGGCTCCTGTCCGTGGTCGAAACGATATGGGGCAGTTTCGTTACCGAATTCTCGCGTCTTTGGCGGACCGAACGGCGCGGCATCCTGTATCAGGCAAGCCTTTACGAGGATCAGGGGCATGAACTTGCCGCCGAACAGGCCCTGTCGGACCTTCTGGGTAAGATCTGGCGCGACACCTTGGGTTTCTGCGGGGTAGAAATGCACCGCCGCATCCTGGGCCTTGCCCATAACGCCGAATTCGAGCGCATCGCGGACGAGTCGCGCCGCGCGGCCTGCGAGGCGCGGGCTTTGGCGATGGGACGGCAGCTGATGCTGGGGGCCGGGTCGATCACCGGAATCGCGGCGGTGACGGCAATGGCGCGTCGGTTGGACAAGGAGGATCACCTGTGAAGATCAACGGAACGCCCTATCGCACGATTTGGCAGGACGCTGACGGCGTGGTGCAGGTGATCGACCAGCGCTGGTTGCCGCATGATCTGCGCATCGCACCCCTGCGCAGCCGCGCCGAATTTGCGACGGCCATCCGGGACATGTGGGTGCGCGGCGCCCCCCTGATCGGGGCTACCGCCGCATGGGGTATGGCCAAGCAGATGGAAACTGACCCCTCCGATGCGTCGTTGGCCGAAACCTGGGACGTGCTGCACGAAACCCGCCCGACCGCGATCAACCTGCGCTGGGCGCTGGACGAGATGCGCCGCGTGCTGGCCCCATTGCCGCCCTCGGCGCGCGCGGCAGAGGCGGCGCGGCATGCTGCACGGATCTGTGACGAGGACGTCGAGATCAACCGCCAGATCGGCCTTCACGGACTCAAGATAATCCGCGAAATCGCGGCGAAAAAACCGGTCAATCGCGTCAACATCCTGACCCACTGCAACGCCGGTTGGCTTGCGACCGTCGATTGGGGGACAGCCACCAGCCCGATCTACCATGCCGATGCCGCAGGAATTCCGCTGCATGTCTTTGTCGATGAAACCCGGCCCCGCAATCAGGGCGCGCATCTGACCGCCTGGGAGATGAACAGCCACGGCATTTCCCATGACCTGATCGTCGACAATGCGGGTGGGCATCTGATGCAGCACGGCGAGGTGGACATGGTCATCGTCGGCACTGATCGCACCACCGCGCGGGGCGATGTCTGCAACAAGATCGGCACCTATCTCAAGGCGCTGGCGGCACGGGCCAATGGGGTGCCCTTTTACGTGGCGCTGCCCTCGCCCACCATCGACTGGCGCGTGCATGACGGCGTGCGCGAAATTCCCATCGAGGAACGCGCGGCAGCCGAGGTGACCTCCGTGCAGGGGCGCGGATCGGATGGCGGCATCCTGCAGGTCCAGATTTCGCCCGATGGCACCGGCGCGCGCAATCCGGCTTTCGACGTCACGCCGGCGGAACTGGTAACAGGCCTTTTGACCGAGCGTGGACTTTGCACCGCCACACAAGACGGAATGGCCGCGATGTTTTCCGACCTCAGATCTGCCGCTGCGGCGGCATGAGGCGATCTTCAGCCGCCTTCGGCCAGAAGTGCCTCGGCGACGCTGGTTCCGGTGACAAGGTGGGTCACATATCCGCCCCGAATCGCCGCCCGCGTGGCCGCCACCTTGTCGAGGCCGGGCGTGATCAGGATGCCCATGTCGAGCCCGACCAGCCGTGGCAGCGGGATGCCGATCATGCGGTCCTCCATCGGGCCGGGCAATTGCTGGCCGGTCGCGTCGATGAAGCGGCCGCAGATCACACCGATGGCGCCGCGATCGACATACCATCGCAGGTCTTCGGGCGTGGCCAGACCGCTCAGCACGATATGGCTGTCGGCCGTCGCCGTTCCGACCGAGAACAACAGCTTGTTGACGGTCAAAAGCTGGTCAAGCTGCGCCTTCAGGATCGGCTCCTGGCGCAGATCCTCGGCCAGTGCAGCGCGACTGAGGATCGCAGGCGCATGCAGGTTCAGACAGCGTGCCTGCAACCTTTGGGCAAGACGCGTCGAACATGCCTCGGCGGTGAAGCCGTAGGGGGTCGCCATAGATCCCACCAGTTGCAGCACGGTCAGGTCCTCGAAGGGCCGCGCTTCGACCACTTCGGCCAGTTCATAGACCGTCCGGCCCCAGGCCACGCCCAGCCGGTCGCCCGGGACCAGCAGATCCGGCAGCCACATCGCGGCCCCCCGAACGACGCGCTGGAATGCCTCTTCCTGATCGGTGCCATCGTCGGGCATGACAAAGGCCGATGTCAGGCCAAAGCGGTCGCACAGTTCCAGCGCCAGTCGGTGCGACGTAAAGGCCGGGGCGGCCAATGTGATGCGGATCAGCCCCTTTTCGCGCGCCTCCTGCAGATAATTGACCACCGTGGCGCGCGATATGCCCAAGGCTTCGGCAATGTCCTGCTGGTTCAGGCTGTCGTGGTAATACATCCAGGCGACCTGAATCACGGCATTCTCGCCGCTGGCCCGCACAAGGTTGCGCCGCCGTCCGGTGCCGCTCATCCAACCTCCCGTTTCGTCGTTTGACAGATCATACTGACAAAAGTAGAAAATCCAAGCAGGCATCCTTGGCCTGCCCCCTTGAATAGCAAGAGCATGACATGATCGCCAATCTCTGGACCGATGCCGAGGCGCTGGCAATGCAGAACGCCGCCGGCGCGGACTCGCGGGCGCGGGAACTGGCGCTGCGGGTCTATTCGTCGCGGCTGATCGGCCGCGACCCTGACCTTGTGATGCACGGCGGGGGCAATACGTCCCTGAAATCAACTGCGGTCGATATATTCGGCGACGAGGCCGAGGTTCTGCATGTCAAAGGGTCTGGCTGGGATCTCGACACGATCGAGGCGGCAGGCATGCCAGCGGTCAGGATGGCCCCGCTTCTGCGGTTGCGCGGCCTGTCAGCGCTTTCGGACGAGGAGATGGTGACGATCCAGCGACTGAACCTGCTTGATCCAAGCGCGCCTAATCCTTCGGTCGAGACGCTGTTGCACGCCTGGATCCCGCACCGCTATGTCGACCATAGCCACGGCACGCCTTTTCTCGTGCTGGCCAACCTGCCCGAAGTGGCTGCGGTCACAGGTGAACTTTTCGGGGATCGGCTGACATTGGTCCCTTACGTCATGCCGGGTTTCGCGCTGGCCAAGGCGGCGGCAGATGCCTACGACCGCAACCCCGAGGCAGAGGGTCTGTTGCTGGTCAATCACGGCCATTTTGCCTGGGGTCGCGGCGCCAGGGAAAGCTATGACCGGGTCATTGCGCATACCAGGCTGGTCGAGGCCTGGCTGGCAGATCGCCGCCCGTCTCCGCTGGTTCCGGCAGCCGCATTGCCTGCGGATCGGTCCGCGCCCCTGTTGGCTGCACTGCGTGGTGCGCTTGCATCGGCCTTGCCCGACGCCATGCACATGCCCGTCCTCGACCTTCGCGCCGATGCCACGGCGCGGGCCTTCTGCGAACGCCCCGATCTGCACGAGCTCGCCGCGCGCGGGGTCGCGACGCCCGACCACGTCATCCGCACCAAGGCCGAGGTTCTGGTGCTGCGCGCCGACCAGCAGACCCCCGATGCGATGCGCGCGGCGGTGTCCGAGTTTGCCGCGCGGTACCGGACCTATTTCGACACCCATGCCCCCCACGCAGCGACCCCAAAGACCATGCTGGCGCCGATGCCTGGCCTTGTCTGGGTGCAAGGCGCGGGGATCGTCGGCGTTGGTGCGACGGCCGCGACCGCGCGGATCGCAGGCGACATCGGCCACCAGTCCGCCCGTGTGCGCGGGGACGGCGAGGCGGTGGGAGGCTTTCGTCCGATCGGGCCGCGCGACACATTCGACATGGAGTATTGGTCGCTTGAACAGGCCAAGCTCGGCAGTGGCAAAGCGCCGCCCTTGCAGGGGCGCATCGTGCTTGTGACCGGCGGGGCCGGGGCCATCGGCATGGCCACGGCCCGCGCATTTGCGGCACTTGGGGCCAGTCTCTTTCTGGTCGACCGACCCGGCGCTGCGCTTGATGACGCGGTGCGCGCCCTTGGCCGCGATCATGGCGGGCATGGCTGCGACATTACCCAGCCCGGCGCGGCTGCGGCGGCAGTTCAGGCATGCGCCTGCCGCTTTGGCGGGCTGGATATCCTTGTCTCCAACGCCGGTGCCGCCATCACGGGCGACATCGCCACCCTGCCCGACCAGACCTTGCGTGACAGTTTCGAGCTGAACTTTTTTGCCCATCTGGCCTTTGCACAGGCCGCCATATCAGCGTTCCGCGCGCAATCGGCCGGGCGCGGCAGTCGGGGGGCCGAACCGGGTCAGATCTTGTTCAACATCTCCAAGCAGGCGGTCAATCCGGGCAAGGGCTTTGCGGCCTACGGTCTGCCCAAGGCCACCACCTTTTTCCTTTTGCGTCAGTTGGCGCTGGAACTTGGTGCCGAAGGCATCCGCGTGAACGGCATCAACGCCGACCGCATCCGATCTGGCCTTCTGACCCCTGAAATGATTGCCGCACGGTCATCGGCACGTGGTGTCGACCAAGGCACCTACATGGCGGGAAATCTTCTGAAGGCCGAGGTCGAGGCGCGCCACGTCGCGGATGCGTTTGCCATGCTGGCGCGTGCCGAACGGACCACGGGCCATGTGATGACGGTAGACGGCGGCAACATCGAGGCCGCATTGCGGTAGGCAGCCGCAATGTCGAAACGACCGGGACGTTTCGCGCCCCGGATTGTCGGTCAGTCACCGGCATCAGCCCGCGCAATCGCGATGACCGTGCCGCGTCCGTGCCGCTATCGCCGTACCCGCCCGCCTACAAACTCTGCCAGCGCCCGCGCCGCCGCGCCTGCATCGGCGCGCACCAGCAAGGCCATCTCAGCCTCGGCCAGCGGGGGCCAGCCGTCCAAGTGCTGCAGTCCTTGCGGGACCATGGCCTCCGGCATCACCATTGCGCCCAGCCCTGCCCGCACCGCCGCGACGGCCCCGGCAAAGGACGGCGACGTATAGACCCCGGTCCAGCGCCACCCCGCCTTGCCCACCGCATCCACCGCCCGCGCCCGATAGACACAGGGTGCCGGGCTCATCACCAGGGGTACGGGCCGTCCTTCGGGCGCTGCAAAGCCGGGTGCCGCGACCCAGACCAACGGCTCGCGCCAAAGCGGCTTTGCGCCGGGCCAGGGGCGGTCGGGATCCTGTTTGACCACGATCACGTCATGCGCCCCGGCCTCGAATTCCGCGATCAGGGGCAGGGTCAGCTGGCAACTGACATGCAGTTCCACCGCCGGGTGCGCGGCGGCAAAGACGCCCAGCACTTCGGGCAGATAGGCGCTGGCAAAATCTTCCGGGCTACCAAACCGCACTTCGCCCGCGATGCCGGCGGCACGGAACCGTTCCACCAGCCGATCGGCTTGTGCCACCAAAGCGCGCGCTTCGGGCAATAACCGCTCACCTTCCTGCGTCAGGTGCACATTGCGCGTGTCACGCGCCACAAGCCTTTGACCGAGCACACTTTCCAGACGCGCAATCTGGGCAGACACAGCCGATTGCGAGCGTCCGATCCGCGCACCCGTGCGTCCGAAACTGGCCGTCTCGGCCAGCACGACAAAGCTGCGCAACAAGGCGATGTCCAGATCCGGCATTCACATCCTATCTGTTTTCTCGATAAATTATATCTACACTATTTGTTTCTCTTTTCAAATGCCGCATTGCAGAACCCACCGGCCACCAGCCCGGAGAGACCAGATGGACAGTGCCTTGCTTTTTGAAAACCTTATTTCGCCCATCACGCTTGCCTTCCTTCTGGGCGTGATCGCGACCCTCATCCGCTCCGACCTTGAGATCCCCGAACCGGTCATCCGCATTTTCGCGATCTTCTTGCTGTTCTCCATCGGCCTGCAAGGCGGGCGCGAGCTGGCAACCTCCGATCTGTCCAATATCGGCCCCGCGCTTGTGGTCACTGCGGCACTCGTCATCGGCATCCCGGCCTTTGCATTTGGCATCGCGCGCTTTGTGCTGAAACTCGACATCCGCAACGCGGCGGGGGTCGCAGCGCTGTACGGCTCGGTCTCGTCCGTCACCTTCGTCGTCTCGCGCAGCTACAGCGAAAGCATGGGCACCCCGATGGAGGGCTACATCACCGGCCTTGTCGCGCTTATGGAGCTTGGCATCCTTGTGGCGCTTTTTTACGGTCGCCTCGCGCTGGCACGGAGCGAGGGGGCCAACGGCTCCGCCCTGAGCGCCATTCTCATGGAGACGTTGCGCGGCCGGGGCCTTCTTCTGCTTGCCGGTGGATTGATCATCGGGGCTGCAATCGGCGAAAAGAACTTTTCCCGGATCGAGCCCTTCTTCGTCGATCTCTTTCGCGGGGTTCTGGTGCTGTTCATTCTGGAAATGGGCATGACAGCCGCGCGGCAATTGCGCGAGTTCGCCAAGGTCGGCCCGCGCATGGCCGCGTATGGCATTGCGGTTCCGATGATCCACGGGTTCGTCGCGACCGGCCTTGCGACCTTTGCGGGTCTGCCTGTCGGATCAGCCTTTGTCCTTGGGGCGGTGGCGGCCTCGGCCAGCTATATCGATGCGCCGGCCGCAGTGCGCGCCACCTTTCCCGAGGCCAATCCCGGCATCTACCTGACCTCGTCGCTGGGGATCACCTTTCCGTTCATGCTGATCGTGGGCATCCCGCTGGTGTATCAGATGGCGCTCTTTTGGGCGGGGATCTCAGGCGTATGAGGCCGCCCAGCCGCTGATCAGCTGCCCTTGCAGCCGTCGTGCCCGCCGGGTCCAGGCCTTGACACCCGGCGGTTCCTCGCGGTCAGCCACGGCAATGGCATCGCGCCGGTCGGCATCGGCCGAAAAGATTGCAAACACCAGTTCGCGCCCGCCGGGCGGCACGATATGCCCCGCCAGGCCCGACACGAAATTCAGCGTGCCGGACTTGGCCAACACCTTGACCGGGTGCCCCTTGAGTGTCTTGCCATTGTCGTCGCGCATCCCGTAGTCGCGCAGCAGCGGCTTCAGCCCGCGACGGTCGCGCTCTGCCGCCACCAGTGCCTTTGCCATGTCTGCGGGCGAAATCCGGGTATTGCCGCCGAGCCCGCTATGATTGTCGAATCGCGGCGCGATGCCAAAGGTCGCATTGGCCCAGGTCGCCATGGCCGCGCCCGACGTGATCAGGTCCCGCGCGCCCGAGGTATTCAGCCCCACCACCTCGGCGGTAAGGTTGGTCGAATATTTCAGCATGTCGCGCAGCACATCCGGCAAGGGACCGCTTTCCAGCTGCCCGATTGCGGTGCCCGCCACGCGCTGTGTCGGTTCCGGGCCGGGCAGTCTGATGCCCTGCGCGCGCCCCAGGGTCCGAAACACCTCGGCGGCGTAAAGGCCCGGATGGCGCACCGGCAACCAGCGGCTGCCCCCCTTGCCCAGTGCAGCGGCTGCCACCGTCCAGCCTTCGCTGGTCCGGCCCGCCTGATAGGTAAACAGCGGCGCCTTGCGGTCCACGACGGCCACCCGCACCAGATCGACCGCTGGCAAGAACCGCTCGCCCCGCGCATCTACCGCGACAGTCCAGCCGTCACCGCCGTCGCGCTTCCATTCAAAATGCACGCGGTTGTAATTCAGGTTCAGCCCGGCGATCGCGGGGTTGTAGCCAACGTGATCAGGCTGGTCGGCCGCGACGTAAGGCAGATCCGGAAGACCGGCTTCCCAGAACAGGTATCTCCCCGTGACCCCCCGCAGACCGAGGCCTGCAAGCCGCGCCACCAGATCGCCCAGCTGGTCAGTCTGCAGCGTCGGATCGCCGCCCCCGGCCAGAATCAGATCGCCCTGCACCATCCCCGCCTCGATGGGTCCGGTGGCCATGACCCGCGTGGGAAAGCGGAACTGCGCGCCAAGTTTATCAAGCGCGTAAAGCGCCGTCATCGCCTTGGCGACGCTGGCAGGCGGCATCGGAACGCCCGAGGCGCGCGCGTCCAGCACCACGCCCGTCGCCGCATCCATCACCACATAACCGGTCGCCCCGCCAAGGCTTGCGGCCTCTACCAGCCGCGCCGACCGATCCTGATCGGGTACAGCCGCCGCGACCTTGCCTTGGGTCGGGCGCGGCGGCGGCACGGGTGAGCGTTCCAGCACGTCGCCCAGGGCCGGCGCCGATACCCCGGCCAGCAAACCCCCAAGAATCGCGCGCCGGGTTATCACCAGGTTGCCCCAATCCACATGCCGAGCCTCTTCATTTACCTGAACGGCGCAAGACGTCCAGCGCGGTCCGCTGTCGTGCGCATCATCTTCGCGCGATCATGCAAGCGCCTCAGGCTTTCCATTTCCCCTGCGCCCGGATCGCGCTGGAACTTGCCGCATGCATCGGCACGTTCACGAAACACCAGGCTGGCGCAGTCTGGGCACCAAGGGCCTCGCCGCGCTCCAGCTGGTGCACCCGGAACGCCCGCGCCGCGACGGACAGACGCGCGGCCACGCCCGAGCCTGGCCGGGCCAGCACCCCGACCGGGACGCTGCGCAGGATATCCCGCCACCGTCCCCAGCGGTGGAACTGGACCAGATTGTCCGCCCCCATCAGCCAGACGAACCGCACTTGCGGATATATCGCCCGCAGCCGGTCGATCGTGTCCGCCGTCGTGGTGGTGCCAAGATAGGTTTCCAGCTGAGTGATCTTGACGCGGGGATGATCCATCACCCGCCGCGCCTGCGCCAGACGGTCGGCCATCGGCGCAGGCTGGCGGGATTTCAGCGGATTGCCCGGTGTGACCAGCCACCAGACCTGATCGAGCCCCATCCGCGCCAGCGCCTCGCGCGTGATGTGGGCGTGGCCCTCATGTGCGGGATCGAACGACCCGCCCAGCAGGCCTACGACCATGCCCGTCGTCGCAATCGGGAACCCCGCGCGCATGCCTAGGCCCCCAATGCCCACCTCGCGCGCCACCCGGGCGCACCATAATGTCGCAGCTTTGACGGGCGCGCACCGGGCTGTAAAGCAGAAATCCCTTGACGAAAGCGGTATCGCTGACTTTAGTCAGCTAAAATGTTTGACAGAGGTCTTTCATGTTGGACGCCATCGCCCGTCTGCGCCGTTTCAACCGTGTCGTCACCCGCGAGATCGGCGCGCTGGATACGTCCTATCTTGGCCGGGGTCGACCGCTCGGGGCGGCCCGTGTGCTGCAACTCGTGAAACCCGAAGGCACTGACGTCGCCGAACTGCGCCGGCGTCTTGACCTCGACACTGGCCTTCTCAGCCGTCTTTTGCGCGCGCTGGAAACCGAAGGGTTGGTGCACGTCGCGGCCGATCCCGACGACCGTCGCCGTCGCATTGCCCGTCTGACCCCGGCGGGCTTTGCCGAATGGCAGGTTTACGACGCGCTAGGTCATGCAAAGGCCCAGGCGGTCTTTGAGAACGCCGGTATTCGCCGGGATGCCCTGATCGAAGCGATGGACATGATCGCCACCGTAATGCTGAAAGAGGATGTGGAGATCCGCGATGCCGACCCGCTGGACCCTGCGGCCCGGGCCTGTATCGAGGCCTATTACAAGCTTCTGGTGGAAGCGGTGCCGGAATGCAGCCCGGACATGCTGATCCTGCCCCTGCCCGATGCCGAGCGCTACCGCAGTCCTGATGGGGCGTTTCTGGTCGCCTGGTCTGATGATCTTCCCATCGGCTGCGTGTCGCTGCGGCGCCTTGGGCCGAAACTCGCCGAGGTCAAACGTCTGTGGGTTCATCCTCATGCCCGCGGGCAGGGACTTGGGCTGCGATTGATGCGCGCCATCGAGGCGCGCGCCCGCGACATGGGTTTTTCCCATGCAAAGCTTGATACCAACACCAACCTTACTGCAGCGGTCGGTCTTTACAGTTCGGATGGCTGGTCTGACACGGAGCCCTACACCTCTCCACCAGCCAATGTCTGGATGACCAAGCGGCTCTGACGCCGTTGCCCTTTTGCGCCCCATCGCATATCTCACACGCGCAACCCTGTCAGGCGAGGACACCCCATGGCCAGCTATCAGTATGTCTACCACATGGAAGGCGTCTCCAAGACCTATCCGGGCGGCAAGAAGTGTTTTGAAAACATCCACCTGAACTTTCTGCCAGGCGTCAAGATCGGCGTCGTGGGCGTGAACGGGTCAGGCAAATCGACATTGCTGCGCATCATGGCGGGCATGGACACCGATTTCAAAGGCGAGGCCTGGGCGGCCAAGGGCGCCAAGGTCGGCTACCTGGCGCAGGAACCTTATCTTGACCCGACCCTGACGGCGAAAGAAAACGTCATGCTGGGCGTCGCCAAGGAAACCGCGATCCTGGAACGCTACAACGAACTTGCGATGAACTATTCGGACGAGACGGCTGACGAGATGGCCGCCCTGCAAGACCAGATCGACGCGGGCAACCTGTGGGAGCTGGAGGCTTCGGTCGGCGTCGCGATGGACGCGCTGCGCTGTCCGCCCGATGATTCCGATGTGGAAACCCTGTCCGGCGGTGAGCGTCGCCGTGTGGCCCTGTGCAAGCTGCTGCTTGAAAAGCCCGACATGCTCTTGTTGGACGAACCGACCAACCACCTTGACGCCGAATCGATCGCCTGGCTGCAAAAGCACCTGATCGCCTACAAGGGCACCATCCTGATCGTGACCCACGACCGCTATTTCCTTGACGACATCACCTCGTGGATCCTCGAACTCGACCGCGGTCGTGGCATTCCTTACGAGGGCAACTATTCCGCCTGGCTGGAACAGAAGGCCAAGCGGATGAGCCAGGAGGCGCGCGAGGACAAGTCCAAGCAGAAGGTCCTGGAAAAGGAACTCGAATGGATCCGCTCCGGTGCCAAGGCCCGCCAGTCCAAGGGCAAGGCGCGGATCGCCCGCTACAACGAGATGGCCGGCCAGACCGTCCGCGAGCGCAACGGCATCAGCCAGATCGTGATCCCCAACGGCGAGCGTCTGGGCCAGAAGGTGATCGAGGTCGTCGGCCTGAAGAAACACATGGGCGACAAGCTCCTGATCGAGGACCTGACATTCACCGTGCCGCCCGGGGCCATCGTCGGCGTCATCGGCCCCAATGGTGCGGGAAAATCCACCCTCTTCCGCATGATCACCGGTGCAGAGCAGCCCGATGAGGGCACGATCACCCTCGGCACCACGGTGCAGCTGTCCTATGTCGACCAGTCGCGCGATGCGCTCGACCCCAACAAGACCGCGTGGGAGGAGATTTCCGGCGGGTCCGAAGTCATCCACCTTGGCGATCTGGAGATGAACTCCCGCGTTTACGCCGGGGCCTTCAATTTCAAGGGTACAGATCAGCAGAAAAAGGTGGGGCTGCTGTCAGGCGGTGAGCGCAACCGCGTCCACATGGCGAAACTTCTGCGTTCAGGTGGCAATGTCCTTCTCCTCGACGAGCCGACCAACGATCTGGACGTTGAAACCCTGCAGGCCCTGGAGGCCGCTATCGAAGACTTCGCCGGCTGCGCCATCATCATCAGCCACGACCGGTTTTTCCTCGACCGGCTGTGTACCCATATCCTGGCGTTCGAAGGCGATGCGCATGTGGAATGGTTCGAGGGCAACTTCGAGGCTTATGAAGAGGACAAGGTGCGGCGGCTGGGGCCGGAGAGCATCCAGCCAAAGCGGGTGAAGTATAAGCGATTCAGCCGGTAGCGTCAGGCGGCTTTGCCTGCCGATGCCTGACCATCACCCTCGGCGGCCACGCCGAGAGGGCCATACGTGCAAGATTGCCCCAGGCGCGGACGGCTCCGGGTCTTGCAAGACCGCTGCAGTCGGCACGATCAACATTGCCGGAACGCGGGAGATCAGTTTCTGCCTCATCCGGGCCGACGCTGAGCCCGCGCGTTCTGCGGTTTGCCCGCAGCGGGCGGCTGGCATGCGCACTGCACGCACACAAAATTCAACAATTATCCATCCGCATAACAGCGCCGGACGCCTTCGCATGTGCAAAAGGGTGCGCCCTTCGGCACACCCCTTGCGTGTATTCCACTTCAGATGCCGCCTTGGTCAGGCGATAAAGGCGCCATCATTCCGCCGCGCACGGGTCGAGAAGAATACGACTTTTTCGTGGCTGGCTCCGGCGCGATACCGCGCACCCACGCCGACCGAACTGGCCATCGCACCCGGTTTACCATTCAACGAGGCCAGTGCTGCAACGCGACCCAGACGAGCTTTTTCCATGATATCAGACATTTGTGCTTCCCCTTGTTATATTTGATCGTCGCTTCATTCTTCCGCCACGTTTGTGACTTGAATTTAACTTGTTGCCCAATCGAGGCAGAAAAGTGGCACGATTGTGCGGGGATTCTGGTCATTTCAAGGTCATATTATGACAACCTCAGGTTGTATGTTTTTCTATCCATACTGTCTAAAAAGACAGGTTCGCCGGGAAGGAAACGCTCGGGCTGAATTCTTTTCTCTTGCAGTGCAGCAGAAACAATCGAACCTGCCTTAGGCAACAAAAGACGGCGATGCCGTACTTTGTCCCGAACGAGGAAAAGCCGCGCCGATGGTCATAGAATGGTTAAGGATTACTGTCCCCACGGCGCGCCAAAAGGATTATCTGGCCCAGGACAGGCTCATCTGGACGGCAATTCTGGCCAGTCAGCCCGGATTTCTCGGAAAAGAGGTTTGGCGTGACCCTGATTCGCCCGAAATCCTGAACCTGGTGATCCGCTGGGACTCACTCGCGCACTGGCACGCCGTCCCGACATCCCTGCTGGCCGCGACCGACGCTGCCTTCGTCGCCGCCCTGGGAGGGGCTTTTCCGGTCGCGTTCTGTACGCGCTACGATGTTCTTGCAGCGCCCGCGTGATCGAAGACGATCCTTTGAGTTTGACTCGATCCAGAGCCCGCAGGGCCCGAGGCCCAGACAGGCATTGACGCGATCTTAACGTTTCGGTTGCACCAGTATGGGTGTCAGGGTCCTGCCATCCGTCGCCCCATCAGGGGATCAGGTCGACCGGTGCTGGGTACTGTCAACGTTGCAAGGCCCCTGTCGAAATCACACCAGTTCCTTGGAGGTGCCGTATTTCGGACAGAATGGTCAGGGAATTTGGACAAGTCATCGGGAGAGTAGCAATGTCGACGATTTTTATTCTTGCAGGCAGCGTGTTGGGTTTCGTGCTCGCGATGGCCAGCCTGGTCGTCGGTGCGGGTATTACCTTCGCGATGCTGCTTTGGACGGGATCGGGCCTGATCGCGGCGCTCTTCTCGATCGCAATGGCGACCTCTGCTCCGGAAGATCAAGAGCAGGTCGCCCAGTCGGCCTGACATTCTTTCCCGATCCTTCGTCAGTCTCAGCCTGCCGCAGGTTTGCCTGCGAGACATCCGTCTTTCAGCCATCGTGACCGGATCCAATATGCGCGCCAGCAGCAGCATTGTGGCAGGCAACCCGATCCCGGAAGTTCTGGCAGCGTTACGCTGAAGTCATCCCGGTCAGACTCGTCACGTTTGCGACCGCTTCATAACCAGAAACGCGGACACCGCCCGGGATCTCAATTTCGGGAAACGGGACCGAGGGTCGGTCACGCGGCACCAGGATTGCCTCGACATCGGGCGCGATGCTGCGCAGAAGCCGGACCGATACCTGTACCGTCCCGGTCCCATCAGCCTCGTCTGCGTCCATCAAAAGCGCCCCGTAGCCTGCGGGATCGTCCGAGATGGCTGCCAGGGCGTCATACAGGTCCCCCACTTCCTCGACGTCCAGACCAAGATCACGACAGGTCTTTGCCAAGTCCCCAAGGCGCGGCCCCGCCACCAGGACGGTTTTGCGCCTGCGCATCAGGCGCGCGGCGCTGCGGATGGGAAAATGGTGGATCAGTTGCATCCGCTCAGTCTGCCGCATGAGTGATAGGCGTTGGTTAAGGCGCGACATTGACTCAAATGCTGACCAAATCGGTACGCGGCCCCCCCCCGCCCTTACCCCGACAGCGCCAGACAACGCCAGACAACGCCGCCACGAATTCTGTGCCATGAACGGCAAGCTTGCGGTACATTCGCGTGAGCCTGATGCAAACCGGGGGATTTCCGATGACCAAGCACGCCAACCTGACCCATTGGACCCTGCGCGCCGATCTTGCTGCGGCATTTCGCTGGACGGTTCGGCTGAACCTGCATGAGGCGATTGCCAACCACTTTTCCCTCGCACTGGATGACAGCGGGTCGCGGTTCCTGATCAATCCCAACGCGCGGCACTTCAGTCGGATCACCGCCTCCAGCCTGGTCGAAATCGACGCAAATGACCCGGCAACGATGGACCGCCCGGATGCCCCCGACCCTACGGCATGGGGGCTGCACGGGTCCATCCACCGCGCCTGCCCGCACGCGGTCTGCGTGATGCATGTCCATTCCATCCATGCGACCGTGCTCGCCAGCCTGGCCGACAGCCGACTGCCGGCAATCGACCAGAATTCGGCAATGTTTCATAACCGCGTCGTGATCGATGAGGCCTATGGCGGCATGGCCTTCGGCGATGAGGGTGCGCGCTGTGCCGGCCTTCTGACCGACCCCAAGGTTCACACGATGGTCATGGGCAATCACGGTGTGCTGGTGATCGGGCGCACGGTGGCGGAAACCTTCAACCGCCTTTACTACTTTGAGCGCGCCGCCGAGACCTACATTCGCGCCTTGCAGACCGGACTTCCCTTGCGGGTGCTGCCTGATGCCATCGCAGAAAAGACCGCGCAGGAATGGGAGGCTTATCCAGGGTTCGCCGACGCGCATCTGGCCGAACTTCGGGCGATCCTCGATGTTGAAGAACCGGGATATGCGTCCTGACCGGCGCGACGGAGTCCTCGACAGGGTGTGTCTGATGGGGCATACTCCGTCGTATTGATCGCGCTTTTTGATACCCGGATTTTGATGATGATCGACTTTTCCTGCGCGTCTGCCGCCTCTGGCAGACCTCTCCCATCCTGCACCTGATCGTGTACATTCTGGCCAAGGCAGCCTTGTGACGCGCTGCGTCAAAGCGTCGGCGCCTTGTCAATTCTGCAGGACCGAAGCCAGGCCTAGTGTTTTCTTCACGTCGTGCCAATTCTCTCTATATCACTGCTAACGTTACATACTTTTTTTCAAACCGCCCTTTTTCGGGCAGTTCATTTTCAAAGGTTCAATTGTCATGACCCAATTTGTTTTGCTGGTTATTCTGGCGGCGGCGGTACTGGACGCGCTGCTGCATTCCCTGATCAAGGCCACCGGCGATGCGTTCTCCATGGCGATCATCGTGGGGATGATGGGCGGCCTTGTGGCGCTGCCGGTACTGGCGGCCACTGGCCTGCCGCATCCGGACGCCTATCCTTGGCTCATCGCTTCTGTTGCCCTCGGCTCGCTTTACTGGGTCATCCTTGGCTGGGCCTACCAGACCCACGCGCTGGCGGTGGTCTTTCCGCTGTCGCGCGGCACGGCCGTGTTGACCACGACCCTTGGCGCCACGTTTTTTCTGGGCGAGACGCTGTCGTCCGGCCAATGGCTGACCGTTCTGGCCGTCATCACGGGACTTGTGATGATCGCCACCCACGCGACCCGTGGCCGCATGCCGGTCGCGGCGCTTGCGCCGTCGCTTGCGGTGGCGCTTGTCACCACGGCCTTCATGCTGGTGGATGCATCGGGCGTTCGGGTGTCGCAGTCACCGGCCGCCTATGCCGCAGTCCTTTACATCGGCAATGCCTTTGGGATCGGCCTTTACGCCCTCATGTTTCAGCGCAGGCGCCTGGCCATGTTCGGCGCGCCACTGGTGATTCCTGCCCTGTGGACGGCGGCGCTGTCGCTGATCACCTATATCCTGGTGTTGTACGCCATGACGCGTGCCCCTGTGGCCATGGTTGCGGCAACCGCGGAAACCAGCATCGTGTTCGCGGCGCTGATCGGCATTTTCTGGCTTCGCGAACCGGCGCAAAAGGGGCATCTGGCGGGCATTGCGATGGTGGCGTCGGGCGTGGTGCTGTTGCGGTTGACCCCCTGACATTGCTTGCCGCGTCACCAAGGCCATCGACATTTCCTGGCGAAAAGCGTCGTTTACGCACAAGCCCGTTCTTGCGCGGCAGCCCAAGAACAATGCCAGCCGGGAGATGTCAATGCCGCGTCCAAATATCCTGATCCTGATGGTCGACCAGCTGACCGGGACCCTGTTTCCCGATGGCCCGGCACCGTTTCTGCACAGCCCGAACCTGCGCGCGCTCGCGGCGCGGTCGGTGCGTTTCCAGAACGCCTACACCGCCAGCCCGCTTTGCGCCCCGGCACGCGCCGCCTTCATGTCAGGCCAACTGCCCCGCCGCACCCGCGTCTACGACAACGCGGCCGAGTTTGCCTCCGACATTCCCACCTACGCCCACCACCTGCGCCGTGCTGGTTATCAGACTGCCCTTTCCGGCAAGATGCATTTCGTCGGCCCCGATCAACTGCACGGGTTTGAAGAGCGTCTGACGACCGACATCTATCCCGCCGATTTCGGCTGGACGCCCGACTACCGCAAACCCGGCGAACGGATCGACTGGTGGTATCACAATCTTGGCTCCGTGACCGGTGCCGGGGTCGCCGAGATCACCAACCAGCTGGAATATGACGACGACGTCTGCCACCAGGCGGTGCAGAAACTCTACGACCTGTCACGCGGCCTCGATCCCCGGCCCTGGAGCCTGACTGTCAGTTTCACCCACCCCCACGATCCCTTTGTCGCCCGGCGCAAGTACTGGGACATGTACGAAGGTGCCCCCGAACTGGAGCCGCCGCCGCCGTACGCCTATGACGACATGGACCCCCACAGCCAACGCCTGATGGACGCCTGCGACTGGCGATCGCTCGACGTCAGCCCAGACCACATCCGCCGCGCGCGCCAGGGGTATTTCGCCAATATCTCTTATGTCGACGACAAGATCGGCGAGATCCTCGCCGCGCTGACCGCGACGCGGCAAGAGGCGATCATCCTGTTTGTCTCTGACCATGGCGAAATGCTTGGACGACGGGGGTTGTGGTTCAAGATGAACTTCTTTGAAGGCGCATCCCGTGTTCCCTTGATGATCTGTGCCGATGGCCTCGTGCCGCAACGCATCGACACGCCGGTTTCGACCATCGATGTCTTGCCGACGATTTGCGACCTTGCCGAGATCTCGATGTCAGGCGTCATGCCATGGACGGACGGCCAGTCGCTGGTGCCGCTTGCCACCGGCACCCCTCGGATCAATCCCGTCGCGATGGAATATGCCGCCGAGGGCACGATCACGCCGATGGTCGCCCTGCGGCAGGGGGCCTGGAAATTCATCCACTGCCCAGCCGACCCCGATCAGCTTTTCGACCTTGCGAGCGACCCGGAGGAAACCACGAACCTGGTGGCCGATCCGCGCGCTGCCGATATCCTTGCCCACTTTCGCGCCCAGGTCGCGGCCCGCTGGGACCTGCCCGCCTATGACGCCGAAGTTCGCCAGTCCCAAGCGCGCCGCTGGGTTGTCTATGAGGCGCTGCGCAACGGCGCCTATTACCCGTGGGACCACCAGCCGCTCCGCGCCGCGTCAGAGCGTTACATGCGCAACCACATGGACCTGAACCTGCTGGAAGAAAGCAAACGGTTTCCACGCGGCGAATAAGCGGACAATTGGCCTATACCGCGCATGGACGGCGCCACCTAACGCGCGTCCTCCAGCACGAGGCCTGCGCCCTTCCACCCCATCAGGATAGCCGGCGCGTTGGTGTTTCCTGCGATCAGGTTCGGAAAGGCGCTTGCGTCGATCACCCGCAACCCCGCCACCCCGTGTACCCTGCACCGCGCATCCACGACCGAGGTGGCCACATCCTGCCCCATCCGCGCCGTGCAGCTGGGGTGATAGACGGTCCCCGACCGGTTGCGGAAATCGTCGATCAGCGCCTCGTCGCTTTGCACCTGTGGCCCGGGACGCAATTCTTCTGCCACGACCCGCGCGAATGCCGGTTGTGCCGCAATCACGCGCAGGAACTTTACTGCCGCCAGCATTTCGGACACGTCGTGGTTCGTGGAAAACGCGTTCGCGGTGATCACTGGATGCGCCAGCGGGTCTGCCGAGCGCAGCCTTATATGCCCGCGGCTGGTCGGACGACAATTCGACAGGCCAATCGATAAGCCCGAAAACGGATCGGGCGTCAGCAGCGGCCGCTCCCCGGCGCGCGGCAAAAGGGTTGAGAACGCCTGCATGTACAATTGCATGTTCGGTCGGGTTAGTTCGGGCGAGGTCCGAAAGAACCCGCCGCCATGATTGATCGACTTTGCCAGCGGCCCCTCGCGCGTCAGCAGATATTGCAGCCCGACCAGCAGCTTGCCCCACCACGGCCGCAGAACGTCGTTGTAGGTCGGGACCTTCATGCGCCAAGTGTAGTTGATCCCCTGATGGTCGCTCAGATGATCGCCGACATTCGCATTCTCACGCAGCACCGGGATGCCAAAGGACTGTAGCAGCGCGCCCGGACCGATGCCTGACAGTTGGAGCAGTTGCGGCGAGTTGATCGCCCCGCCCGACAGGATGACTTCGGCGTTGCAGCGCAGCGTCTGTTTTTGCCCTGCCCTCAGGTATTCCACTCCGACAGCGCGGCCCTCTTCGATGATCACGCGCGTTACTTGCGCGCCCGTGATCACCGACAGGTTCGCCCGCCGCATCGCGGGCCGCAGAAACGCCCGCGCGGTCGAATTGCGCCGGCCTCCCTTGATCGTCATCTGATAGATGCCGGCGCCTTGCTGTTCTGCCCCGTTGAAATCGGGATTCTCCGCCAGTCCCGCCTGACCGCAGGCCGCGACGTAATCCTTTACCAGCGGATGCAGACCCTTGCGGTTGGCCGATATAAAAAGCGGGCCGCCCCTTCCGCGAAACTCGTCCTCCCCTGCTTCGCTGTCTTCAATCGCGCGGTAAGCGGCAAGGCAGTCGTCCCATCCCCACCCTGGGTTTTCACCCCATTCGTCGTAATCCGCCCGATGCCCGCGGATCCACACCATGGCATTGATCGACGATGACCCCCCAAGGATCTTGCCCCGCGGCCAGTGATCGCGGCTGCCGTTCAGCCCCGGGTCGGCTTCTGCTGCATACATCCAGTTGACCGCCGGGTTGTAGAACAACTTGCCATACCCCAAAGGCATCGACACGAAGAACCGCCGGTCCGTGCCGCCCGCCTCGAGCAGCGTGACGCGATGCTTGCCAGACGCCGTCAACCGTTCGGCAAGCACCGACCCGGCAGAACCTGCCCCAACGATGATGTAATCGGTCTCGTGCATTGCGGCCCCTGTGCGTCCCGGCGAACCCTAGCCGCCTCGCCGCGCGCCAACCGTCCGATTTGCGACAGCATATGTCGCCTGACGACCGCCGTCCCCGACGGCCCGCTGCCTGACCGAACTTGCCGCCCGAAGCGGCCGGCCCCGCGCACGCTCAGACCCGACGACGGATCGACGAGGATCATCACGCCTGGAACATATCAGCAACATCAGCTTGGCAAATCCGCAGCGCCATGGCAAAGAACCGCCCTCAGATTCCATGCAGGAGAACCGCTGTGCCCACCGGACATGTTTTCATCGCCACCAGCCTGGACGGTTTCATCGCCCGCACGGACGGCAGGCTCGACTGGCTCATCCTGCCCGAGCATGCGGACGAGGATCATGGCTACGCCAGCTTCATCGCCGAGATCGACGCCATCATCATGGGTCGCGGCACGTACGAGGCTGTGCTGGGGTTCGATGCCTGGCCCTATGACACGCCGGTGCTGGTCCTGTCTCGCAAGCTGGCCGGAACCGAACCGTCTGCACACCTGCGCGGCAAGGTCAGCTTTGCCGATCTCTCTCCCCGCGCCGCGATGGAGCATCTGGGCCGCCAAGGTGCAGTGCGGATCTATGTCGACGGCGGTCAGATCGTGCAGGCCTTCCTGCGCGACGGGCTGATTGCCGACATGGTCATCTCGCGCATCCCCGTGCTGATCGGCGAAGGGCGACCCCTTTTTGGTCCGACCGGTGGCGACATCGCCTTTGTGCACGACCGGACCGACACCTTTCCGTCGGGCCTTGTCCAGTCGCGCTATCGGCGACGGTCTTAGCGGCCCTTCCAGACCGGCTCCCGCTTTTCGGCAAACGCCTTGGCGCCCTCCAGTTGATCCTCGGACGAATAGAGGCGATCCACCGTCGGCATCTGGCGCTTTGTCACCCGGTTCAGCGCATCCTGGAACCGCAAGGCCTCGGCCTCGCGCACCACTTCCTTGATCGCCGCATAGACAAGCGGCGGACCGGACTCCAGCAACCGCGCCAGCGCCCACGCCTTGTCGAGCAACCCCTCGGACGTCGTGATCTCCTTCACGATCCCCCAGCGATGCGCCTCCTCGGCGTCAAACCATCGCCCGGTCAGCAACAGGTCCATCGCCACATGATAGGGAATGCGCTTTGGCAGCTTGATCGATGCTGCATCCGCCACCGTGCCCGAACGGATCTCCGGCAAGGCAAAAGTCGCGTTTTCCGAACACAGGATCAGATCGCAGGACAGCGCGAGTTCCAGACCTCCGCCACAGCAGATGCCGTTCACAGCCGCTATTACCGGTTTGTTGAGGTTCGGCAATTCCTGCAGCCCCCCGAACCCGCCGACGCCATAATCGCCATCCACCGCATCACCGCCCGCCGCCGCCTTGAGATCCCAGCCCGGGCAAAAGAACTTTTCCCCCGCCGCGCGCAGGATGCAGACGCGCAGACTGTCATCATCGCGGAACGCCCGGAAGGTCAGCCCCATGATCCGGCTGGTGACAAGGTCGATCGCGTTGGCCTTGGGCCGGTCGAGTGTGACCTCCAGTATGGCCCCTTCGCGTCGCGTCCGGATCGGTCCTTCGGTCAGCATGTCCATCTTAAGCCCTCCTGATCAACGCATCGACCGCAACGGCCCCTGTCGGGCGCACCATGATCGGGTTCAATTCCACTTCTTCGAACGCAGGATCGGCGGCCATCATCGCGCCCAGCCGCACCGCCATCGCCGCCACCGCCGCGACATCGGCCCGGGGCCGCCCGCGATAGCCGTCCAGCAACGGCCACAGCCTGAGCCGACGCATCGCCACCACAACCTCCGGTTCGGTCACCGGCCAGATCAAGGTCACCGTATCCGCCAGTAGCTCCGCCGTGACGCCACCCAGGCCCACCGTCAGCGTGATCCCGTAGACCGGATCGCGCCGCAACCCCAGCAGTACCTCGGCCATAGCCCCCGTCACCATCTCTTCGACCAGATACCCCGTGGCGCCCGGCATCGCGGCCTGCCCCTCAAGGCTGGCGAGGCCCAGCCGCACGGCCCCTGCTTCGGTCTTGTGCGCGAATCCCAGCCCCTTCAAAGCAAAGGGTGGACGCAGGCCCGCCACGCTCAGCCCCTCCAGCGTGGCGCCTGTCGCAAAGGCCGGGACCTCCACTCCGACAGAGGCCAGCAGCGCCTTGGCCTCTGCCTCGTTCAGCAAACGCACTTCACGCGGGGGGTGGGCAGCCACAGGCCGCCACCCCGGCAACCCCGCAGGCGTCTGCGCCGCCTTCACCGCCGCCAGGGCCGTCTCCAACCCCAAAAGCGTGCAGACACCCTGGTCCATCATCGCCCGGACCCGAGGCTCACCAAAGTTCTCGACCATCGAGGCGACCGGAAACGCGATCTTTCCGGTAACCTTTTGCGCTGTGACAATGGCGTCCAGAGCGGGCTGATAGCTGGAAGGGTCGCAGCGGTCGGTCCGGGGCGTGTCGATGATGTAAAGCCCTGCATCATAGGCCGCCAGCATGGCACTGAAAACCTCCGTCGTCTTCGCCCCGTCACCCCAGATGAAGGTGTGATAATCCAAGGGGTTGGAAATCGTGGGGATCTCCCCCAGCACCGCGAAGAGCCGGTCATGTGTGGCCTGCGGCACCGGCGGGAACTCCATCCCGAAGGGCGCGGCCAGATCCGCCACCAGACCCGCCTCACCGCCCGAGCAGGACAGCGAACAGATGCGGGTGCCGATCTGAGGCCCGTGGACGTGAAAGATCTTCAGCGTCTCGATCAACTCGGACGGGGTATTCACCTCCGCCACCCCGATCTGGCGCAGAAACGCACGTGACGCCGCCCCACCGCCTGCCAGCGATGCCGTATGGCTGGCCGCAGCGTTCTGTGACGCCTCGGTCTTGCCCGACTTGATGACGGCCAGCCCCTTGCCCATCGCCCGCGCCTTTTCGGCAAGTGCAGCAAAGGCCGGGGCGTCGTCGAACCCTTCGATGTAAATCCCCACCGCCGTGACGCGCGCATCGTCCAGCAGCGCCCCGGTCAATTCCGCCAGCCCCACCACGGCAGCATTCCCCAGACAGGCGACATAGGCCACTGGCAACCCGCGCGCCTGCATCCCCATGTTGATCACGATGTTCGAGGACTGGCTGATCAGCGCCACGCCCTTTTCGACCCGCACCCCGCCATGCTGGTCCGGCCAGAGAAGCGCGCCGTCGAGGTAGTTGATCACCCCATAGCAGTTCGGGCCCAGGATCGGCATCCCGCCCGCCGCCGCGACCAGCCGGTCCTGCAGATCCGCCTCGCCCGCCTCCTCCCAGCCGGAGGCAAAGCAGATCGCCCCCCCAGCCCCGATCGCCGCAAGCTCGGCCACCACGTCGATGGTGGCAAAACGGTTGACGCCGATAAACACCGCGTCCGGCACTTCGGGCAGATCGGCAAGCGAGGCATAGGCCGTCAGTCCCCCGATCTGGGCCTTGGTCGGATGCACAGGCCAGACCGGGCCCTGAAACCCCATCTTTCGGCACTGCTCGATGACGTTCAGGGCCCATCCGGCACCCAGAACGGCAATGTGGCGCGGGCGCAGGAGGCGGTCGAGGCGGCTCAAGCCTGACCTCGCATGGCTGCATCGGCGCCGGGGGCCGTCTGCCCCCGGACCCCCGAGGATGTATTTGGACAGCTGAATTGGGAAAGCAGGCGCCCTGCCTCAACGCACCGAGGCAGGGTTTCACCTGTCGCGGTCATCGGCGTCCCCGCCTGTACCGCCCGATCACTTTTGCAGGCCAAGGTTAACAAACCCTTTCATTTGTCCCCAAATATCCCGGGGGTGCGGGGGCTGGCCCCCGCCTTCGACGGCTCAACCCCCGACCGCCCGCAGCAATTCGCGGCTGATGATGTGGCGCTGGATTTCGCTCGTCCCTTCCCAGATCCGCTCGACCCTGCTGTCGCGCCAGATGCGCTCCAGCGGCAGTTCATCCATCAGCCCCATGCCGCCGTGGATCTGGATCGCCTCATCGGCGACCATGGCCAGCACTTCGGTCGCCTTCAGCTTGGCCATCGCCATGTCGCCTTCGGTCACGGTGCCCTGATCGTATTTCCATGCCGCGTCTCGCGTCAGCAGTTCCGCCGCCTTCAGTTCCATCGCCATGTCGGCAAGCTTGAAGCTGACGCCCTGGAACTTGCCGATGCTCTGACCAAACTGCTTGCGTTCCGCCGCGTATGAGATCGCATGGCCCAGCGCCCTTTCGGCCCGGCCCAGACAGGTCGATGCCACCTGCAACCGTGTCGCGCCAAGCCAGGAGTTTGCCACTTCGAAGCCCTTGTGAACCTCGCCAAGCACGTTGGCGGATGGCACCCGGCAGTCGTCGAATTCCAGCACCGCGTTGGTGTAGCCCCGGTGGCTGACATTGCGATAGCCGTCGCGGACGGTGAACCCGGGCGTGCCCTTGTCGACGAAGAAGGCCGTGATCAGCTTTTTCGGACCGCGCGGGGTCTGTTCCTCGCCGCTGGCCATGAAGCAGATGGCAAAGCCCGCCAGATCCGCGTGGCTGATGAAATGCTTGGTCCCGTTCAGGACCCAATCCCCACCGTCCAGCCGTGCGCTGGCTTTCATCCCACGCAGGTCCGAACCGGCGCCGGGTTCCGTCATCGCCAGGCAATCCCAGGTCTCGCCCCGGATGCAGGGCATCAGATAGCGCTCGCGCTGATCGGCATTGCCCGCCAAAAGGATGTTCGATGGCCGCGCCACGCAGGTCCAGTGCAGCGCATAATTCGCCCGCCCCAGTTCCTTTTCATACAAGAGCCACGACAGGGTATCGAGGCCCGCCCCCCCCACCTCAACCGGCATGTTGGCCGCGTAAAGCCCCGCCGCCATCGCTTTCTTCTGGATCTCCCGGATCAGATCCACCGGCAGCACGCCGGTGCGTTCGACCATTGCTTCATGCGGATAAAGCTCTGCCTCGACGAAAGCGCGGGTGGTGTCGACGATCATCTGCTGTTCTTCGGAAAGTCCGAAATGCATGCTACACCTGCGGGTCGGGGGTGATGGGAAAGCCGCCCAAAGTCATCGTCCGGGCCAAGAACAGCCGCACCCCGGCGTCGCGATAGGTGACCCGGATACCTGCGCCCTTCGCGGCGAAGACCGTTGCCATCGTCTTGAGGACTCTCATGCGCGTTGCCCGACATGCCGTCCGACAAAGTCCGGGCGGGGCAAGGCGGCATGCGCGTTGGCGATCGGCATCAGTTTGGCCAGCACGCCGGGTGCCGCCGGACAGGTCTTGCCCGCCTTCATGTCGACATGCAGGCACATCTGTTCCACGGTCGCCACGACATCATCGCCCCGCGCCAGGGTAATCACGTGGTGAAGCCGCTTTTCGTCGGCATGAAGGACCTGCAGGCTGCCTGTGATCTTGTCGCCCAACCTGGCCTCGCCCCGGTGTCGGATCATGCTTTCGGCGGTGTAATAGCTGTGGCCGCCGGCGACATAGTCCATATCGGCGCCGATCAGCCGCAAGAAGGCATCACAGGTTTCCGACGCGCAGAACAGATAGCGGCTTTCGGTCATGTGACCGTTGTAGTCGATCCATCCGGGCAGGACCTGCATCTGCGCCAGAACCAGGGGCGCGCCTTTGGAGTCTTCGCCATGAAAGGCCACCGCGCGCCGCGCATCATGTTCGCGCAAGACCTTGCCCGCACCCCAGTTTCGTTCCTTCAGCGCACGCAAAAACCCGATCAGGTTGCTGTCTCGGATACGCTCCAGTTCGCGGATCGTGTGGTGGCCCGATTGCGCATCCGACTGCCCGGCGATCAGGTCGACCAGTTCGTCGTTGAATTCCGGCACGTCCATCAGCTTGGTCCAGGGCCAGGTCAGGCATGGCCCGAATTGCGCCATGAAATGCTTCATGCCCGCCTCGCCACCCGCCACACGGTAGGTTTCAAAAAGGCCCATCTGCCCCCAGCGCAGGCCGAACCCCATGCGGATCGCCTCGTCAATCTCTTCGGTCGTGGCGATGCCGTCCTTGACCAGCCACAAAGCCTCGCGCCACACCGCCTCCAGGAAGCGGTCGGCGATATGGGCGTCGATCTCCTTGCGGACATGCAGGGGGAACATCCCGATTTCGCGCAGGATCGTTTTCGCGTTTTCAATCACGCTGGCGTCTGACCGAGGCGACGGCACCACCTCGGCCAAGGGCAACAGGTAGACCGGGTTGAAGGGGTGCGCCACAAAGATCACGCCCGGGTTTGCCGCACCCTCTTGAAGTTGCGACGGCTTGAACCCGCTGGTCGACGACCCGATGGGCGTGCCGAGTTCCGCCGATTGCTGGATCTGCGCAAAGACCCGGTGCTTGAGGTCCAGCCGCTCCGACACGGACTCCTGGATGTAATGTGCGCCCTCTACTGCCTCGGTGATGGTTCCGACAAACGAAAGCTGCCCCTCTGCCCCCATCGGGACATCGGACAAGGCAGGCAGGGCGGCGCGGGCATTGGACAGCACCTCGCCGACCTTGCGCGGTGCCTCGGGGTCGGGGTCGAAGACGGCAACATCCCACCCGTTCAGCAGGAACCGCGCCGCCCAACCGCCTCCGATGACGCCCCCGCCGATGATCGCGGCTTTCCGTGTCTCGGTCATGCTGTCACCACGCCGCGCTTCTCGAGCTTCAGCCGCGCGCGCACCTCTGCGGGCGTGATCACCCGCGCGCCCATGTTTTCGATGATCGTACAGGCCCGCTCCACCAGTTGCGCGTTGGTCGCGAGCACCCCCTTGTCGAGCCACAGGTTGTCTTCAAGGCCCACGCGCACATTGCCCCCCGCCAGCACCGCAGCCGCGACATAGGGCATCTGGTTGCGCCCGATCGAGAAGGCCGACCAATGCCAGTCGGCGGGGACATTGTTCACCATCGCCATCAGCGTGTTCAAATCGTCCGGCGCGCCCCACGGCACCCCCATGCACAATTGAACCAGGGTCGGGGCCGGGATCACGCCCTCCTTGACCAGTTCCTTGGCGAACCACAGATGTCCGGTATCGAAGGCCTCGATCTCGATCCGCACGCCGGCCGCCGTCATCCGCCTGGCCATGTCGCGCAGAAGCCCTGGCGTGTTGACCATCACGTAATCGGCCTCGTTGAAATTCATCGTGCCAAAGTCGAGCGTGCAGATCTCGGGCCGACAGGCGACCACATGCGCGACCCGCTCCGCTGCGCCCGCCATGTCGCTGCGGGGCGACATCGCCCCCATCGCCTCGGTCCCGTCGAACAGCAGGTCGCCCCCCATCCCGGCAGTCAGGTTCAACACGACATCTGTATCGGACTCGCGGATGCGCTCGGTGACCTCGCGGTAGTAGTCGAGCTTGCGCGAGGGTTTGCCCGTCTCGGGGTCGCGGACATGGCAATGCACCACCGCCGCACCCGCCTTGGCCGCAGCAATCGCGCTTTCGGCAATCTGCCTGGGGCTTCGGGGCACATGCGGGCTGCGATCCTGCGTGCCCCCCGATCCCGTGACGGCACAAGTGATGAAAACCTCGCGGTTCATGGTCAGCGGCATGGTATCCTCCCAGACAGGCGTTCAGCATAGCCCTCTTGCACGCCCACGCTTTGCACTTTACGAAATCTGCATGACGGAAAACGCACTCTTTGCCCCTGCGGTGGGCCCCGTGACCATCGCGCTTTTCGTCTTGCCCCAGGCCTCCATCCTGGAGGTGGCCTCAGCGCTGGACCCGTTGCGCAATGCGAACCGTCAGCTTGGCTTTGAGGCATACCGTTGGCGCGTCGTCACGCCCGATGGCGCGCCTGTGCCGCTGACATGCGGCATCTCGTTGCCGTCAGCCGGGCCCCTGGCCCATGCCGCCGGGGCCGACGCGCTGATCGTCATCGCGGGCTACCGCCTTGCCGAGGTCGCCACGCGCCCGCTGATCCGTGACCTCCGCCGCATCGCGCCCCGTTTCCAACTGGTCGGCGGCATTGATGCCGGCCCTTGGGTGATGGCCCGTGCGGGAATGCTCGACGGCTACCGCGCCACCGTGCATTGGGAGGACCTCGAAGACCTTGCGGCCGCGCATCCCGACATCGATGTCGTCCCAGACCGCTATGTCATCGACCGCAACCGCGTCACCATCGGCGGGGCTGCGGCGGCAACCGATTTCATGCTTCATCTGATCCGCGCCCGCCACGGGGCCGCACTTGCCCGTCAGGTGGCCGCCAGCTTTCTCGCCACGGTGCGCGACGGCGCGGAACCCCAGATCGCGCCCGAGGCCCAGGACCCCGCGCTTGACCCGCGCGTTGCCAAGGCCATCGCCCGAATGGAGGCGCAGGTCGACGCACCAGAATCCATCGCGACCGTCGCCCGCGCGGTCAACCTCTCGCCCCGGCGGCTCGAGACGCTTTTTCGCGAGAACCTTGGCCTGACCCCTGGTGCCTACGCGCTCAGCCTCCGCCTTGCTGCCGCCCGCCGCATGCTGACCGACACGCGCCACCCCTTGTCGGAAATCGCCTTGCGCACGGGTTTCACCAGCCCCGCAACGCTGGCACGCGCGTTCAAGTCGCGGTTCGGCCACCCTCCCGGCGCGCTGCGGCGATAACAGGTCTCAGTCCGTGCCCAGATCTTTCGGTTCATCCATGATCGCGCGCTTCAACGGCGACAGCACGGCCAGGGTCACAAAGATGACCACGCTGAGGATCACCGCTATGTCCAGCTGACCATAACCGACTGCCGCCCCCACCGCGCCTGTCGCCCAAAGGCTTGCCGCTGTTGCGGTGCCGTGCGCCCGGTCGCCCTGCTTGAGGATCGCGCCCCCGCCGATAAAGCCGATCCCGGTCATAAGCCCCTCAAGGATCCGGGCCTGCCCTTCGGAGTCGGCACCCAGCACCTCGATGGCGATCATGACAAAACCGCAGGCTGCGATGGAGACCAGCGGAAAGGTCCGCAAGCCCGCGCTGCGCTCTTCGCGTTCGCGGTTCCAGCCGATGGGCAAGGCAAGCACATAGGCGACGCCCAACACGATCAGTTGTGACAGGGCTGCCTGCGTATCCCACGTCTGAAAAAGGTCCAATTGGGTCTCCGGGTGCGGTGCCCCGGCGTCATGCCGGCTCCAGCAAACCCCGACCCTGCAGCAATGGTTCCACACCCGGCATCCGACCACGGAATTTCAGGTACAGGGCTTCGGCATCTTCCGAACCGCCGGCGCTCAGAATGAACTTCTCCAGCCGCGCCGCAACTTCGGGATCAAACGGGTCGCCCGCCTCTTCAAAGGCTGCAAAGGCATCGGCATCCATCACCTCTGACCACATGTAGGAATAGTAGCCCGACGAATACCCGTCGCCGCTGAACACATGCGCGAAATGCGGCGTGGCGTGCCGCATCCGGATCGCGCGCGGCATCCCGAGACCTTCGAGCACCTCGGTCTGGCTCTGGATCGGATCAGCGGGTGCCGGCCCGGTATGAAACTCCAGATCGACCAGCGCAGAGCTTACGAACTCCACCGTCGCGAAGCCCTGGTCATAGGTTCCTGCGGCCAGCAAGCGCTGCAGCATGTCGCCCGGCATCGGCTCGCCGGTCTGGTAGTGGCGCGCATGCTTCTCCAGCACGGCTGGCACCTCCAGCCAATGCTCGTACAACTGGCTTGGCAGCTCGACAAAATCGCGCGCCACGGATGTGCCGGAGATGAATCCATAGGTCACATCCGACAGCATCTGATGCAGCGCATGCCCGAATTCGTGAAACAGCGTGCGCGCGTCGTCATAGGACAAAAGCGCAGGCTCCCCCTTGGCAAAGTTGCACACGTTCACGACGATCGGCCGCTGCTCGCCGCCAAGCTTTCTTTGTGACCGCATCGCCGAACACCATGCGCCTGACCGCTTTGACGTCCTTGCAAAGTAATCCCCAAGGAACACCGCCACATGGCGCCCGGCCCGCGTCACGTCCCAGCCCCGCACATCCGGGTGATAGAACGGCCCCTCGATCTCACGGAATTCCAACCCGAACAGCCGGTTGGCGCAATCGAACTGCGCCCCGAGCATGGCGTCCAACCCGAGGTAGGGCTTCAACGCTGCCTCATCGAGATCATGTTCCGCCTTGCGGCGCTTCTCCGAATAATAGCGCCAGTCCCACGGCTCCAGCGGGCCCGGCAGCCCGTCGGCCAGCAACATCGCCTCCAGCACGCCCGCATCCGCCACCGCCTTGCGCCTGGCCGGCTCCCAGACGCGCATCAACAACGTACGCACCGCCTCCGGCGTCTTGGCCATCTCGGGCTCCAGCTTGAAATGCGCAAAATCGGGATACCCCAGCAGCGCGGCCCGCTCTGCCCGCAGCGCCAGCGTTTCTGCCGCTACGCCCCGGTTGTCCGTCTCGCCGCCATTCGCCCCGCGCGCGACCCAGGCCTGATAGGCCTTCTGGCGCAGATTGCGGTTTGGCGAAAACTGCAGAAACGGCACGATCAGCGACCGGTTCAGCGTCACCACCGCCGACACCCCCCGCTCTGCCCCTGCCGCCTGTGCGGCATCCTGCACAAACCCGGGCAAAGCCCGCAGATCGGCATCCGCCAGATCCATGAACCAGGCGCGCTCATCCGCCAGCAGGTTTTGCGAAAACTGCGTGCCCAGGACCGCCAGCCGCGATTTCACCGCCGTCAGCCGCTCTGCCGCGGCACCTTCCAGGTCCGCCCCTGCCCGCACGAACATCTGTCGGTACAGCGTCAGCACCCGCATCTGCTCGGCGCTCAGGCCCAGCGCGTCGCGGCCCTGCCACAAGGCGTCGATCTTTGCCCACAGCGCCTTGTTGTTGGTGATCTCGCTCGAAAACGCAGACAGCTTCGGTGCAAGGTCGCGCTGCAGTGCCTCACGCGCCTCCGTGCTGTCGGCGCCCGCCAGATTCCAGAACAAGCCCCCCACCCGGTCAAGCGTGGCCTCGGCCAGTTCCAGCGCCTCGATCACCTCGGCAAAGCCTGTCCCCGGCCCGTCCGCAATCGCCGCAATCGTCGCCCGCGCCTCGGCAAGTGCCACCTCGAACGCGGGCGCAAAGTCCGCATCCTTGATCGCGGCAAAGGGTGGCAGTCCGAACGGCGCGTCCCAGACAGACAACAGCGGATTGGTCATGGCAAATCTCCTTCAGGGGCAGAAATAGGCCCACATCCCGCAAAGGTCCACCGCCCCCCATTCACCTGTTCATAAATATCCCCGCCGGAGGCTCCGGACTTCTCAAGGTTCCGACCGATCCCGAAGTCGCGCCTCGATCCGACGCAGCACCAGCGACAACCCGATGGTGATCGTCAGGTAAATCAGCGCTGCCACGTTATAGGTCTCGAAGTACTTGAAATTCCCTGCCGCCGTGACCTTGGCCAATTGCGTGATGTCGCCCACCCCAAGCACCGAGACCAGCGAGGAATCCTTGACCATCGCCACGAAATCATTGCCGAGGGGCGGCAGGATCAGCCGGAACGCCTGCGGAAACACGATGTGGCGAAACCGCTGCCAGCCGTTCAGCCCAAGCGATTTGGCGGCCTCGACCTGCCCCTTGTCGACGGCCTGCAAACCGGCCCGGAACACCTCTGCGAGAAACGCCGAATAGGCCAGCGCAAGTGCCGCCACCGCCCGCCACAACAGGGGAATGTCGCGGGCCCGTGCAGGCTCAAGACCCAGCGGCCCCGTCACCCAGTTCCACGCGATCACCACCGCCGGGGCCAGCACGAACGCCACATACAATAGCAGCACTATGATCGGCACACCCCGCATGACCTCGATATACAACCGGCACAGTTGCCGGATCACGATGAACCGCGACAGGCAGCCCAGTGCCAGCAGCAACCCGATCACACAGGCTGACCCGTAGGCCACCAGCGTCACCATCACCGTGATGGTGATGCCCTTCGACAAGGTCGACAGCACGGCGGCATAATCGGCATCTGCCAACACTTCATAAAAAAGCCAAAGCCCCACCCCGATCACGAGGAGGAGCCACCAGGGAAAGTCGTTTTCAGGTTTGGCGTTAGGCGTCATGTAGGTGACCCCGGCAGCGTGCCGGGGCCGGCCACTCTATTCACCCATCTTGTAGTCCACGAACCACTTCTGGTTGAGCGCGTCGACTGTGCCATCGGCCTTCATGGATGCGATCGCCGCGTTGATCGGTGCCACAAGATCGGAGCCCTTGGGAAAGATGAACCCGAAATCCTCTGACGCCAGCGGCTCACCGATGATCTTCAGGCCGCCGTCCGACGCCTGCACATAGCCGTTGGCGGCGGTCGAATCCGACAGGGTCAGGTCCACATCGCCCGACTTCAGCGCCTCAAGTCCCGCGCCAAACGTCTCGAACTTGATGACGCGCGGGTTTTCCTCGTTGCCGTCCAGAATGTTGTAGATCGCCGCATAAAAGGGCGAGGTTCCGGGCTGCGC